>JAFGQQ010000363.1 GCA_016935595.1 Bacteroidales bacterium | reverse complement strand
GGAGCATTTTGATCAACAAAGCCATCGGTTGTTAAATAAATAATATCGCCTTTACTAATTATAGTCTCATTATTTGTATAAAACAATCTGCTTCGTTTTGCACGTATTCCTCCGATCGATTTTCTGGCTCCGGGAATACGTTGAATTTGAGTATTTCCATTTTTATAAATATATAAGGGACGTTTAGCTCCTGAAAATAATAGTTTATATTTTTCATTTTCTATTCTTTCAAATCTGCACAGGCAAATATCCATGCCATCGTTGTTATCGGTTTGGTCTTGTTTCAATGATAACTGGATTCCAATATTTAAAAACTCGAGAATTTGTGCCGGATTTAATATTTGCTTTTGATTTACTATTTCATTCAACAACCTGCTTCCTATAAGCGACATAAATGCTCCAGGAACTCCATGTCCAGTACAATCAACTACGGCAAAAAATACCAGCTCTTTTCCTTCCTTGTTTTTCTCTGTAGTAAACCAGTAAAAATCACCAGAAACAATATCTTTTGGTTTATAAATAATTAAAGATTCGAAATATTTTCCAACGTTTTTCTCAATGGGCAAGATTGAATTCTGAATTGTTTTTGCATACTCAATGCTGCTTTTTATATGCTGGTTTTGCTTGTTTATAATTTCATAAACATGTGCATTATCCAGGGCAATTGAAATATAAGAAGCCAGGCTTTGAAGAGTTGTAAGATCCTTTTGGGTATAAGCATTCTTATTATAACTTTGAGCAGTAATAACACCAATCGGTTTATTTTCAGTAATTAAAGGAACATACATATATGAACTCGGTATCTTTTTGGTATGGTACTTCATGCGTGCATCAATGTAATTTTTGTATTCTTTATCGAAATCATTTATTAATAATTCTTTTCGATTTTTTAAACACCATACCGAAAGACTATTCTTTTCATTTATTTTATTATAGAATGGTGGTAGTTTTACTCCATTCTCCATATATCCAACATATTCAATATATTCTTTATTTTGACTATAAACCCCTATACCAAATGCAGATGTATCCATTAATGAACTTACATAATCATATATCATTGTATTAATTGCTTCCAGCCTTAGTGTTGCTGTAATACGCTGACCAAACTCACTAATAATTCTTATATTATCATAAGCTTTTGAAATTTCCTTATTCTTAGCCTGAATTTCCTTGTTTTGTGCTTCAACAGCATCACGTTGTGCAGCAAGTTCTTCTGATTGCTGTTGAATTTCTTCATTTTGAGCAAGAATTTCTTCTTTTTGGGTTCTTAATTCAACATTTGCTTCTTTCAATTCATGAGTTCTTAATGCAACCTGATGTTCGAGTTCTTCTTTTTGTCTTTTTATTTGATTAATTCTATAAAAATAAAATGAAATTGCACTTCCTATTATAAATAAACCCAATGAAATTCTAAACCACCAGGTCTTCCACCATGGGGGAAGTATCTTGATTTTTATTGAAACTCCTTCCTTATTCCATAATCCGTCATTATTTGAAGCTTTTACCCTGAAAATATATTCTCCTGCATTTAAATTTGTATAGGTAGCCTCACGTTTATTCCCTACGTAATTCCATTCTTTTTCAAAATTCTCCATTATATATGCATACTGGTTCTTTTCAGGCATAGTAAAATCCATTGCAGCATAACTAAAAGTAAATACAGAGAATTTATAGGATAATATTAATTCCTTAGTTTCGGAAATATGTTTTTGCAAAGGAGAACCTTCTTCACCAATTTTAACTGGCTTATTGAAAATACGAAAATCAGTAATGATAACATGTGGAATATTCTTATTTTCTATGATTCTATCGGGATAAATTACATTAAAACCTTTTCTGCCACCTAATAACATTATTCCATCTTTAGTATTTAAACTACTTTTGGGATTAAACTCATTACCCTGAAGGCCATCCGATTTTGTAAAATTCTTATAAATTTCATTTTTAGTATCGAAACGACAAACTCCCCTGTTTGTGGTTATCCAAAGCATACCATTTTTATCAAAAGCTATGGATTGTATTACATTATCAGGAAGCCCGTCTTTCTCATAATAATGTTTGAATATATTTTTAACAGGATTAAATAGATCTAAACCATTTTGTGTTCCAAACCAAATTGCCGTATCATTTTCAATTACAATATCGTGAATGGAATTATTACTTATGCTAGTTGTATCATCCGGATCATGTGAATAGTTTATAAAGCTTTCTTCCTCAGGATCAAAAACGCTATAACCATTTGGTGTGCCAATATGTAACCTCCCTTCTGAATCTTCTTTAATAACAACTACCATATTATTTGCCAAACCCTCGTTTAGGGTATATTTTTTAAATATATTTTTTTTCTTATCAAAGCGAATTAAACCATTCTGAAAACTTCCTAACCAAAGAATTCCTTTGCTATCCTCCATCACATGGAAAATATTATTATCACTAATTTCACTATTTTCAGTAGTGAACGATTTAAATGAACCGCTTGCCAAATTAAATTTATTCAGACCACCAGCCCAGGTGCCAAACCAAATTTCATTATCAGAAGTTTCGACAATTGACAAAACCGAATTACTGTTTAAATTAGTATTTTCAGAATTATACCGTGTAAAAATACCTTTATCAATTTCGAATAAATTAAGCCCTCCTCCATCAGTTCCTAACCAAATCTTTCCTTTATGATCTTGAACAAAAATTGTAACTGAATTATTACTTAAACTTGTTGTATTTCCTGAAAGACTCTGATAATGAATGATAGCATTGCTATATTTTTTTACCATATTTATGCCACCTGCAAATGTTCCAATTAATAAATTACCTGTATTATCCTGATAAATTGAATGAATGGATTCATTATTAAGACTATTGGGATTATTTTCCTCAGACCGATATCGCCAGAATTTACCAGTCTTTCTGTCAAATAAATTAAGTCCGCTATTTTCTGTGCCAGCCCATAAATTATTTTCATTGTCAATAAAAAGGCTTAAAACCCTATTCCCGGAAATACTTCTGTCATCATTCGGATCATTTTGATAATGAATAAATTTTCTGCTTTCAATTTCATCAATATGAATACAAAATAAACCGTCATAGGTTCCGAACCAAAGATATCCAAGTTCATCTTCAACATTATCGAGAAAAAAAGTATTTAAAATATTGATTGAATTTTTTGATTTATTTTCAACTCTGATAAAACTCTTTGTTTCTTCAATAAACAGGTTTAAACCTTCCCTGGTATTAATCCAAATATTATTCTTACTGTCAATTAATACATATTCAACATTTGTATTACTTAAACTATTCTCATTTTCCGGATCATGAACATAATGATCTATCTTATTATCCATACGATTAAAATATATTAAACCCATTTCAGATGCAAGCCATAGGTTACCTAACGAATCCTCAGTGATACATTTTACAGCATTTTCTAATCCGAATAATGGTGAAGATTCATGATCCATATAATTATAAAAATTATCCTGCTCGTTATTATATAAACTTAATCCGCCAGAAGTACCAACTAATAATATGCCTTGCCTATCTTCAAATACAGTCCAGATTAGATTATTATTTAAACTTGTTGAATCTAAGGAAATATTTTTATATACTTTCAAATCGTATCCATCGTAACGGTTAAGACCGTCGTATGTTCCTATCCATAAAAAATCTTTATTGTCTTGTATCATGCTGGTAACTGATGACGAGGAAAGTCCTTCATCCGGAGTAATGTGTTTAAACTGTAATGATTTTGGTTGTGCGTTTAATTGTGAAATTGATAATACAAATAGAATAGAAACCTTAATGTATAATAAAATAGAATAAAACCTGTTCATATACAATTAGTTGATAATTACAATAGATAAAAATTGTACGTTTATAAAAAATAAAAGTTATTAAAATATCTTTTATATAAGTTAATAATATTATTAGAGAATAAAAAGCGTTTTAAATAATTTTATTAGCACCTTATGAAATATTATCTTAAGTATATCAAATAATTCATATTAGAATATATAAAAAAACATACCGGAGTAATAATTTATAAAATAAATCACTAAATTGGAATTGTGAAAAATTATTTATTCATATTGTTTGCTATTCTCGTTTTTACAAAGCAAGCGTTTGTCCAGAAATTAGAAATGAAATTTATTGATTTTTCTGAAAACGAGAACCTCACGAGCAGTTACACTTCATGTATAACTCAAGATTCTATCGGATTTATTTGGATAGGGACACAAGATGGCCTAAACCGTTATAACGGCTATCATATTAAATCTTATAAAACCTTCCCTGGCGATAGCACTAGTTTACCCCATAATAATATTATTACACTATACACCGATCGCAATGGCGATGTTTGGATTGGAACAAATAACGGCCTGTGCTTATACGAAAGAAATTATGATACTTTTAAACAAATTGCGAACGAGAAATTGCCCTCAGGGCTTTCTGAATTTACGATCAGTTGCATTAATGAAAATAAAAATGGCATTATTCATGTTAGTACACTTCAAAGCATTTATAATTATGATCTTCAAAATGAAAAGTTTATAGAATTAATTAAAATTGACAAAGGGGAAATTAATAAATTTATTTTCGATAAAAAGAATAATATCTGGATTGGAACCATAAAAGAAGGAGGATTATTATATTATGATTTAGAGAATGAAAAAATTGAAAAATATTTTTATGATAAAAATAACAAGAATAGTATAAGTGATAATTCTCCAATGGGCATAGCGTTGAAGGATAGTATTTTATGGATTGCAACATCAGGTGGAGGTATAAACAGCTTTAATATAAATACCAAAACTTTTAAAAGATATCCGGTGAACGATCCATATCAAATTAATGCCAAGGTAGCTTATATTGATAATAATAAAAGAATTTGGACATGCGATTATGTAGGATTAAACTTATATGATGAAAAACTCGATATTTTCTATTCTTATATACCTGATATAGATATAAAATATTCTTTGAAATCGTCGATATTATCAATATTTCAAGATATTCAGGGTAATTACTGGACATTGCATTCACCAGGAGGAATAGGTTTAAGAATTGTTCCAAAAGGATTTAATAACTTTAATGAAGATAAATTCTGGCGCCCATCAAATAATAATATTACAGCAATCTGTGAAGATGGTGAAGGAAATCTTTGGTTAGGCAACGCATCAAACGGTGTTGACATTTTTTGCTGGAAAGAAAAGAAAATAATGACTTTTAACAATCAACCGGACAATAAATATAGTATCGGGAAAGGTGCAACACTCGCCTTATTTAAAGATAAGGATGATATAATGTGGATTGGAAGCCATATGGGCGGATTACAATATTTTGATGAAAAGACCAAACACTTTTTGGCATATCTTCACGATCCTGATAATCCTAAAAGTATTGCAAATAATGATGTTAGATCAATTACTGAAGACAATCATGGTAATTTATGGCTTGTTGTGCATGGAAAGGGCATAGACAAGTTCGACAAGGAAAAACAAATATTTTACCATTATAATTACGAAGATAATGGCCTGTCTAATGATTGGTCTTTCCAGGTGCTTCACGATTCCCAAGAAAATATCTGGGTAGCTACAGTTTGGCGTTTGAACCTTTTAAAAAAGGGTGAAAACACATTCCACGTTTTTTATTTTGATGAAAATGACACAAATAGTTTAAGTAATGATGAAATAACATCTTTATATGAAGATTCGAAAAATCGGATATGGGTTGGAACAGGTGATGGATTAAATTTATACAACAGGGGAAAAAATAATTTTACCAGGTTCACTAAAGGATTTGCTAATTCCCATATTTGTGCAATTCTTGAAGACAATAAAAATAATATTTGGGTTAGTACACTAAGCGGTTTATCAGTTTTAAATTCAAAAAGTAAAACCGTTAAAAATTTTGATATTTCTGACGATTTAACCTCAAAAGAATATAACAACAGATCTTGTTATAAAAATAATGATAAGCTATTTTTCGGGGGAATAAACGGTGTTAATTATTTTAATCCTGATAATATTCATTACAATACATATATTCCAAAAGTAGTCATTACAAACTTTAAATTATTTAATGAAGAAGTTACCGAATATAATAAAAACTCAGTATTGAAAAAGCATATAAGTGTAACAGAAGAAATTACATTAGAGCACAAACAAAACATTATTACTTTCGAATTTGTAGCTATCAATATGATACATCCTGAAAAAAATCAATATGCCTATATAATGGAAGGATTTGATAATGGGTGGCACTATGTTGGAAATAAACGTGAAGCTACATATACTAATCTTGATCCCGGTAATTATGTTTTTAAAGTAAAAGCCTCGAATAACGATGATTACTGGAATGAAAAAGGGACTTCAATTAAACTGACAATTTTACCACCCTGGTGGAAGACCTGGTGGTTTAGAATAATTCTTGGAATAATCATCTTAATATTACTACTAACTTATAATCTTACCCGAACAACTCAATTAAGAAAACAACGATTAACCTTAGCCAGGCAAGTTAAAAAAAGAACAACCGAATTAAGAGAGAAAAATATACTCCTGGAAGATCAAAAAAACGATTTAGACCATGCGTATAAACAACTTATTGAAAGACAAGAAAGAATTCAAGAACAGGCAGAAGAACTAAAACAACAAACTGAGAATCTTTCGAAAGCCAACGAAGAATTAAAATTGCTTAATTCGACTAAAGATAAACTATTTTCGATAATAGCACATGATTTAAGAAATCCTTTTAATTCAATTTTAGGATTTTCTGACATACTTAGAGATTCGTACGATGAATTAACTAACGAAGAAAAACTTGAAATTGTTGATAATATAAACCTATCATCGAGAAGGGTGTATGATTTGCTCGAGAATTTATTTAAATGGGCAAGAACACAAACCGATAAAATCGATTATCATCCTGTAAAACTATCTCTTAATACTTTAATAAAAGATATTATTTATTTACTACACAATATCTCTGATAAAAAACAGATTGAAATCATTTTTAAAGAATCAGTTGAAGCAGAAGTATTTGCTGATGAAGACATGGTTAGAACAATTATAAGAAACTTACTGGATAATGCCATAAAATATACCCCAAGAGGCGGAAAAATATTTGTAAATGTTGAAAATTTAAATGATTTCTCAAAAATAACTATTCAGGATACAGGAATAGGCATGGAAAAAGATACTATAGAAAATATATTTAATTTAAACCATACAGATTCGAGAGTTGGAACTGAAGGTGAAAAAGGATCAGCTTTAGGGCTTGTTTTATGCAAAGAATTTGTAGAAAGAAATAACGGCAAGCTTAATATTGAAAGTAAACCTGGACAGGGAAGCATTTTTAGTTTCACTTTACCGTTGGGAAAAAAATAAAAGGTATTAAACCCCAGGGCAAGCCCTGTACCCTTTTTTCCGCAGTGCTCCGTTGCTGAAGCTATTGTGCAAGCGACAAGCTGCGAGGAATTGTACCACACTTCTCGTCCGCCGACCTCGCTCCGCCATAGCTTCGCGAAGGCGAGGAGCGGAACGCGAAGGAGGATTAAAATTTTAAAACAAATCCTCCTTTCGAGTTAATAGAAATGTTATATGTATTATTTTCATCAAGCTGAATATCTAACATCTTGAAAGAACGGTTATTATCTCCATCAGTAACTAAAATTCCGTTTTTATTTTTAATAAAAGGGAGTATTAAATTTATATCTATTGTTACATTATTAGCATTGATTCCCGCTACATACCAGACATTATGGGTTTTTCGTGCAATAATCACAAATTTTCCCGGATAACCATCAATAAACTTGGTATCTTCCCATATAACAGGTATTTCTTTCATTAATTGTTTTACATAATCAGGAACTTTTGCCATTCCCCCCGGAATTTCAGCATAATGCTGAATACCTGAAAGAAATATAACCGACAGAGCTAATTCAAAAGCATTTGATGTTTTTCGATTTATATTTGGTACTTCAGAAAAACAAACTGGGGTAAAATCCATTGGATCGAAGGCGTTCCGGGTAAAAGGTATTAGGCAGCATTTTGTTGCTTGCAGATTAGCATTGCTTTGCTCGAAAGTAACAAATTCAAATCCCCTTATGGCTTCCATGCTCATTAAATTCGGATATGTGCGTTGCCATCCTCTTGGAATTGTAGAGCCATGGCAATTAACCATTAGTTCATACTTCGCTGCATCTTCAAAAATATCCTGATAATAAGCCATCATCGATTGCCCATCACCTCCAAAAAAATCTACCTTAACGCCTTTTATTCCCATTTCCTTTAACCTCGAAAATTCTTTTTCACGATCATCTGACGTAACTAACATGCTTTTAGGATGATAAGTGGTACTATTCCACTCACCCGAGGAATTATACCATAAGGATAATCCAACATTTTTAGTTTTTGCATAATCTGCTAATTCCTTAATTTTATCATATCCAATCTTTATATCCCAGTCCGCATCAATTAAACAATATTCCCAACCCATGTCTGAAGAATAATCAATAAACTTTTTTTGCACATCATAAACAGTCGAATCATCTTTTAACAAAACCCAACTCCAAGATGACCTGCCAGGCTTTATAAATGCCGTATTCTCCAGAATAGAAGGCTTTGCTAAATCGGTCCCTAATGTTGATTCAACAATTGACCCAGGGTTATTGCTTAGAGCTATTATTCTCCATGGAGTAAACCATGGTAGTGTGGATTCTGGCAAAACATTGCCCCCTGGAAAATTTTCTGTTTTTTGTGGAAATCCAATTCTCAATAAATTCTCCCCCTTGTTATGAATTAACCTGCAACCACAATAATTACGGTCAGGAGCTGTTTCTGATAGCAATATCCAATGGTTTCCTGTTTTGAATAAAGCCGGAAATACCCAACCAGCTTTATTTCTCGGAATATTCTTAATATCAACTTCTTGAGTATAATTTTCTTCATACGAAGGATTAACCTCACACCAGCCCGATTTTGACTCAGACATAGGCTGTATCCATGCTTTCGTTCCTTCATTAAAATTAAATGCTGTAATTTCATTTATAATTGTTTTTATGTCCCCCGATCTTTCTGGAAAGTAATATCTGAAGGCAATTCCATCGTTTGAAACCTGAAATATAATATCCATTTTCTCACCTGTTGAATTCGATAAATGAAATATTTTTTTATTGGTTTTATAAATTATCTCTTTCCTTTTTCCATATAGCATTGTGTAATTTCCAATAAGAAATTCTTTAGGGGATATTGATTTAAGAATTAAATTTTTACTAAAATTATCATCTTCTCTAATAATACCTAATTCACAATTTTGCATAAGCAAAGTATCTTCAAAATAAATATCATAAAAAGCCCTATTCTCTTTAGAAATATGAAAAGAAACTGATATTTTTTTATCCGGACTTTTAATGATATTGTTCTCATCTTCCAATGTGCAAGAATTATAGAAGAAAATAAATAAAATAATGTAAAATAAAATACGTATCATTTTCTGGTTTTTTAAATATTTAATATTTATATTTTATCAAAATAAGTAATGATTTTACAAATTTAAATCAACCTTTTAACTTTACCTATATATCCATTCACAATTATCGGTAAATTTCATATTACCTTTATAACCAATTACATTTATATAGTTACGACCTGGTTTTAGTTGAATATTCTCCCATCCAATTTTATGAATTTCTGATTCCATTTTCTTTTTAGAGATCAATTTCCCGTTTGCATACAACTCAACCTCATCAAGATTTGTGTATACCTCAACAGCGACCAATTCATCATTATGTTCAATATTTCTCCGGCTTAAAATATATAAAACCGGTTCATCAGACCAGTTTGCTTTATAAAAGTAAAATGCATCTTTTTTAACTTGGCGGTCATGTGTAACTAATCCCTTGTGATTAATATATGGACGGTCGCCACGAAATGCATTGGTCCAGCTAAAATCAAACATATTCCATATAAATTTACACCAGATGTCATGCCTGTTTTGAATATTTTTCCATACTTCCTCGTGGTATAATCGCTGGTATTGCTCAGGGAAAACTCTGCCATAAGTCGGATCAGGCCTTTGCGGATTCTCCTGTTGCTGACTTATGCATCCACCCGCGCCATATTCACTCAATCCACCTGTTAAATCAGGATATTCCTTATAAAGGTTATTATACCAAATATTATATTTATCAAAATTATCGTAATACCAGCCAAAATACCAGTTCCAAGCCATAATGTCGGTTTCATAATGCCTGTCAGTAGGTTGAGTATAATCTGCAGCTGTTGTTAGGCGATAAGGATCAATGTTTTTAGCGATTTCATGTAAATATTTTACATCTTCGGCAGGAATAGGAATTTCATTATACAAACCCCAAAAAAGGATTGATGGATGATTATAGTTTTGTTTAATTAATTCAATTAATTGTTCCTTACAATTTTCCATGTAAGGTTTATATTCCCCCTTATATGCAGGAGTATTCGGAATTTCTGCCCAAACTACCAGCCCGTTTTTATCTGCCAAAGCATACATCAAATCTGCCTGTTGATAATGAGCTAACCGCATTCCATTAGCACCAACCTCCATGATTAATTCAAAATCCTTCTTATGTTCTTTTTCAGTAAGTGCTGGTCCGAGTCCTTCCCATTCCTGGTGCCGGCAAACGCCATATAAATGATAAGGTTTCCCGTTTAAAAATAAACCATTTTCTTTATCAACTTTAAAATAACGCAAACCAAGCGGTTGTTCAACTTCATCCATTAAAGTTCCATATCTATCTATAATTTTAACATTTAATGTATAAAGATATGGATCGGCTTTTGCATTCCATAAATGTGGATTAGTTAAATGAATTTTTTGAATGTTTTTTAATTGTTGATTGTTATTTACGATGATATTTTGTTTCTTTTCTTCAATTACTTGCCCTGTTTGGTCAACAATTGATGTTTGAATGACACCATTAAAGGATTTAATTTCTTCATCCATAAAAATCCATCCAAAAAAAATTGATGCCTCACCACCAAATTCATTGTATTCAATTTTAATAAGCTTCTCCTTTCCGGCTTCCAGAAAGACCTCATTAGATTTTTCCCATGCTGCATGCATACCCCAGTGATCAATGATTAATTCATTATCCAAATAAAATTTAGAGCCATCATCACTTTTTAAAATAAATTTATATTTACCTGTTTTTTCAGGAATAAACCTCCCTGTCCATATCGCCGAAAAATTATCATTGGGCATGTCATCAAAAGGCCCTTCATTAAAATAATTAAACGAAATTTCTTCGTCAACTACACTATAAACAGGTTTTCCTTTAAATTCGTTATTTGAAAAATACTCACCATATAATCCAATACCCTTTTTACCCTTAGGTGGAAGAAGCTCATCAGATTTTGAAGTAATTGTTGACAATAATTGATAATTTAACAATGTTTCAACCTCTATATCAGCTTCTTCTTCAGAGACTTTAACAGGCTTAATATACACTCCACTCGATGCATAATCGAGCGGGGATATACATATTTCACCTGTGCTGAATACGTTGACAGGTCGGTAAATACCTCCAAAAAGAGGATATAAGTGAGTTCCGTAAGGTGCAACATCCATTTGTGAGCTATTATCAACTCTTACAGAAATTCGATTAATTTCATTATTCCTTAAATAATTCGTTATCTCATAACAAAAAGCTGAATAACCTCCTTTATGTTTACCCAAATATTCTCCGTTAATAAAGAAATCGGCTACCATCGAAACACCTTCAAACCGGATAAAATAACGATTATTCTTATCATTCCTTTCCAAATTAAATTCCGTGCGATACCAGCCTATTCCCTGGTAATAACGAGGACCTTCGGTTAATACATCTTTGGCATTCCAAGTGTGGGGTATGGTTATATCCTCCCATCCCTCTAAAGAAATCCAGTCTCCGCTTCCTGCAGAATTTATATCTCCCTTATAAAATTTCCAGTTCTGGAGTTGAAAATTATTGCGATATTGTAAAAACTCTTGAGAAAAAATTAAACCCAGGTTAATAAAAAATAATATTGAAGCAATAACAACTGATTTTATTGTTAAATAATTAAAAAATTTCATGGCCATTAATTATCCATATTAAAATTATACAATAAAAATAATACTTGTTTTCTTAATTATTTATAACATTAATAGTATTAATATATACTAATATGTTACAATTT
>JAFGQQ010000362.1 GCA_016935595.1 Bacteroidales bacterium | reverse complement strand
TTTTTATGAACCTACTCCAGGTGAATCAAATATTACCAGTGGTTATTCTTCAATTCAGCAATTTACGCTTCAATTCTCTAAAGAAGCAGGCTTATATAAAAATTCAATTCAAGTTGAAATTAGCGGAGCACCTGATAATGCAACAATTTATTATTCTACCGATGGTTCATATCCCACCAGAACCTCTAAAGTTTATACTAATCCTATAAACATTGGTGTTACAACTGTTCTGAAAGCAAGGATAATTACAAATGATGACATAAAAGGCGAGGTGGTTACAAATACTTATATTATTAATAAAGTCACTAATTTACCTATTATTTCATTATCCACTAATCCTGATAATTTATGGGATTACGATTCCGGAATATATGTGTTGGGCCCAAACGCTCAGGCTGGGGAGCCTAATTTTGGAGCAAATTTCTGGCAGGATTGGGAAAAACCTGTTCATTTTGAATATTTTGAAACTGATGGGCAACGAAAAATATCGGTTGGAGCAGGAATAAAAATATATGGAGCATGGAGTCGTGCTCATGATCAAAAATCATTTGCACTTTATGCCCGAAGTAAATATGGTGCCGGCAGTTTTAATTACCCCTTTTTTAAAAATAAAACATTGGATCAGTTTGAGGCAATTGTGCTGAGAAATTCGGGTAACGATTGGATGTATACCATGTTTCGCGATGCATTTATTGTTACATTAATTGATGGAGTTGACCACCAGGCATATCAACCAGCTGTTATATATTTAAACGGAGAATACTGGGGAATATTAAACATCAGGGAAAAAATAAATGAACATTTTGTTGCATCAAATAATAATTTGGAGCCAGACCAAATTGAACTATTAGAAAATAATGGAAATCCGATTCACGGTGATGCAAACAATTACCGGAATATGCTTAATTTCATGAGAGAAAATGATTTATCACTCGATGATAATTATAAAACCATGGCTCAACGAATAGATATTAATAACTTTATGAAATACTTGATAACCGAAATTTATAGTAATAATACCGACTGGCCCGGAAATAATGTTAAATACTGGCGACCGAATATGCCAGGCGGAAGGTGGAGATGGATATTATTCGATACCGATTTTGGATTCGGACTTTATAATCCCGATTTTGGATATTCTGAAAACACATTGGCATTTGCACTTGAACCATACGGTCCCAGCTGGCCAAATCCACCCTGGTCAACAGAACTTTTCAGAAACCTTGTTAAGAATGAATCATTCAAAATTGACTTTATAAATCTATTTGCCGATAATTTAAATACGATCCTTTATCCTAATAATTTAAACAAAAGAATTGACGAATATGAAAATATACTGAATGATGAAATGAAATATCATTTTGAAAGATGGAACCGTAATATTTATGGATGGTATAACGATGTTGATGTGATGAGAAATTTTTCAGATTACCGGATATCATACATGCGCGATTTTATCGATGAAGTTTTTAATTTAAGTGGGACCTATCAACTCAACTTAAATGTAACTCCACAAGGAAGCGGTAAAATACTAGTAAATTCAATATCTCCCGATAGTTATTCATGGAAAGGCTACTATTTTAAAAATATTCCAATAAAAGTAATAGCTATACCTAATCCGGGTTATAAATTTACAGGATGGGAAGATTATAATGATAATAATTCGATTATTCAAAAAGCATTTTCGTCTTCTACTTATTTAACTGCAAAGTTTGAAAAAGAAAATAACGAAACATTATTTAATATTGTAATTAATGAAATAAATTATAATTCAGTAAGTTTTTTTGATTCGGACGATTGGATTGAATTATATAACAATGGCTCTTACACGGTTGACATATCGGGATGGTTATTTAAAGATGGCGACAACAATCATATCTTTCAAATACCTAATAATACATATTTATTACCTAAAAAATACCTGGTAATTAGCAGAAATTACAATGTATTCAGGCAATTTTTCCCACAGGTTGAAAGTATTATAGGTGATTTTTCGTTTGGCTTAAGTAATAATGGCGATACAGTTAGATTATTTGATTCAAATAACAACCTGGTTGATTTTGTTGCTTACGATGTTGATTTACCATGGCCTTTGTTAGCAAATGGAACAGGTGCAAGTATTGAACTTATTAATCCAATACTTGACAATAATATAGGAGAAAACTGGACAAATTCGGAAAATTACGGAACACCAGGTCATTCAAATGATCCAAGCTTATCAATTAATGAAATTATTACACAGAAAATAGAATATAAAATTTATCCAAATCCTTTTAGCCAATCTACGACAATCTCATTTTATTTAAAGGAAAGAAATTATGTAAAAATAGTTTTATATAATATTCAGGGAAAATTAATAAATATATTAGATGAGGGAGTATATGAAACCGGAAATTATTCAATTCCTTTAAAAGTTGATGAGAATTCCATTAAGCCAGGTATATATCTAATAAAATTACAAATTGGAGATCAGGTTTCAACATCGAAAGTAATATACGATAAATAAAAAACAATCTAATCCCATTTACTGTTTATCTCTAAAGTATAGAGAAATTTTATACTTTTGCGCCAA
>JAFGQQ010000361.1 GCA_016935595.1 Bacteroidales bacterium | reverse complement strand
TTCAACAATTTTATTATTAAAAGAACGTAATTTAACCCGATATATATATACTCCCCTGCCAATTTTATCGCCAAAATCATCATATCCATCCCAATTGATTGGCCCAATTAAAAAACCAGATGGATTAACAGTTGTCTCAATAGTTTTGACAAGCTTTCCGGAAACTGTGAAAATTTGAATAATTACATCAATTTCATTAAACGGCTGGTTATGTTCAAAATAAAATGCAGTATTATCTGTGAACGGATTAGGATAATTAAAAATCCGGTTTATAGCCAATTCGGCCGATTCCGATACAATAAACTCTATAGTTTCTTGCGAGGAATTATTAAGTATATCCCATGCTTTAAGTTTTAAATGGTGTTTACCTTTTTCTAAATTTAGCAATTTATACTCAATTTTGCCTTTTTGATATTGATCAATTTCCGACTCATAGAAATCGTTTAAAACATATATTTTCTGGGTGTTTGAATCTAAAATAGCAGTAATATCATGACCTATAGCATTTCCAACGGTATTAATTCCACTGCTATCAACTAGTATTGCTAATAAAACCGGATCTTCATTTGTAAATCCGCCATATACAAAATTCTCATTATTAAAATATAATATAATATCCGGACCAATTGTATCATTAATAATTTGATCGGAAGTGCCACCGATTAAAAGATCATCAAAATATCCATTAGCTATCAATTCATTATAATGTCCGTAATAACTTATTTTTCCATTCCCATATTCATACAGAATATCTTTTGGAATAATAAATTCAAATTTAAATTCCCCATCATTTTTAATTGTTGCTTTTCCTTTATATACAATATTTTCTTGTGTATAAAATGTAAACGGACTTCCTCCGTCATTCCCCAATGTTTTTATTACTTTAGGTTTATCAAATATAGTTGGGTAAATGACTCCCTGGAATCCATCTATTTTTTGTTGGGACTCATTCTCAACATGTCCGTGAATAATAACCTTACTTAAAGCTTTAAGCGTATCGGAAAAAATAGAAACCGGTTTATTATTAATAGAATCGGTAACAATATGATATGTTGGATATTTTAATTTTATGGCAGGATCGCCAAGTAAAGTAAAATTTCGTTTATTACTATCATTAATTAATTTCCGTTTTGCTAAACTAACTATATCTCCTAATCTATAGTAATCCTTTGTAATACTATCTTTTTCAAAAACATAACTATAAAAACTCTCATTGAGTTTATAATTCGAATTTGAAAAAACTACTCTCGTAGTTGTTAATAAGGCTATGCCCCCGCCATTTGCATTAAGCAACACTTTCTCCCCGGCCGAAGTCCTGTTTTTATCATCAAATCTGCTAAATTCACATGTTGCCGTAATAAATATCGGTAATTTTTCAATATTGTCCCAAGAATCTATATCGTTTACATCTAAAATTCTCTCATGGGCCAATCCCAATTCCCCTCCATGTCCTGAGTAATTAAAAATAAAAACTCCTTTATTGATTTTATCATTAATCGCCTGGTTAACATCAGGATAACTTTGTCCTATTGAAAGTGTAACTTGTTCAAATGCATCGAGATATATTTTTTCAATATTATAATTCTTATAATTTGATTCAATATAGGTTGCCAAGTTATTTGCATCAATCATATGAGTATTTCCATCTTCATCATCTCCAACAAAACAAATAATATTCTGCCAATTTCCCAGATTATCATTTCTTGAATACTTAAAAACTTTATTAACCATGTTCCTTGCTTCCTGTTCACTTCTAACTGGAAATCTTCCCACTCCAATATCTAAATATCCATCAGCCTCTCCTTCATTATCATCTAGTAAACCAAAAAAATCATCAGATACAAATGATTTATGATATAATATTGAATTCTCAGACTGGTAAGTTAAAATAAAATTGCTATTTGATTTATCCATAGACTTATTATCAAATGAACCATCTCCAAAAAGAAGCAAATACCTGATTTTTTTATTTGGATCAGATTCTCTGTCATATATCATTTTTATATAATTTCGTAAAGCAGCAACATCAGGATTTCCAGAGGAAAATTCATTATAAACTTGTTCAGTGGTTACAACCTTAGTCTTTAATTCGTCATTATTTATATGAAAATCAGCCAGTTGATTCGCTTGCTCTAAAAAATTCGGATGTGTAGCAATCACCATATCTAACTCTTCAGGTTTATGCAAGTTTTGGTTTTCGACTTTTCCTAATATTTCAGGCTCATAAAATTCAGTGTTATCAAAAACAATAAATTCTCTTAATGTATTTGTCTCTAATTGAAAAGAATAATTATTACCTGACTTCTGGGAATTAATACTTTTTATATTATATATTTCTGTTATCTCCCATATATGAATATCCTCGCCGGATGTTTCAATTATAAAATCACCTACATTGTTTTCACCTACTGATATTATATCTCTAAATTTCATCTGAGGCCCTTTAAAAACTAACCGGCTTCGTACATTTAATATCAAGTAATCTAAAAATCCAAAAGAAGAAGGTAATGGTTTATTATAATTGATAAAAATATTAATATCATTCTGATTAGATAAAAACCTTATT
>JAFGQQ010000046.1 GCA_016935595.1 Bacteroidales bacterium | reverse complement strand
ATAGTTCCGGTTGCAGTAATTGAATTGCTTACAGTTCCCCTGGTTACGTTAACAGTTTCGAAAGTGATGTTTTGCGTTTCTTTTCTGCATGCCCTGAATATTACAAGGATAATAACAAAAATTGCAATACTCAATATCAACGTTGAAATTATTATTTTTTTCCTCATTGTTGTTTTATTTTTGAATTATCTAAGTTCATTTATAATGTCAATGGAATACCTAAATAAAAATCCAGTATCTTATAACTAAATACAAGATTATATTTTGATTGCAAAAGCTGGCTTTCGGATGTAATCAGGCTGGTTTTCTGAATAAGGAAATCAACAGAATTAATCAATCCCTGGTTGAATTTTTCTGCTGCCACATTGTACGATTCTATTGTAGCATTATATTGCTCAAGACTCGCTTCAAATTCTTTTTCGGCTGTAATTACATTCGAACATGCCTGTTCAATTTCTTTTCTTAATTGGTTTTTCGTGTCGGTTTCGTTAAGTTTGGCACTTATAATTCCGATTTTGGCAATTGAAACATTCGAACGCACCTGTTTATTTTGATAAATCGGTATGGAAAGGGACAAGCTGATTGAAGGGCTGATCTTATTCCTAACCAGGTAATCATAGGTTAAATTGCTTCCTGATTCATAATTTGTGCTTAATCCACCACTTAATGATAAAACAGGTTGGTAACCAGCTTTGGTAATATCCACATCAAACTCAGCAATTTGTTTTGCTAACTCAGATTTTTTTATTTGAGGTTTTATGCTAATGGCCGTTTTAAAAACCGAATCAGCTATTGGGTTACGGAACTGGTTTGCCAAATTTCCAAAATCCGGATGCTCTACCGAGAAATCAGAAGTTGCCGGTAATTCCATTAGCTGCATAAGAGCAATCTTATTCATTGCAAGAAGACTTTGCGCATTGGCCAGGGTGAGGTTTTCACTGGCAAGTTCCGATTTAACCTGCAGGTACTCTGATTTTGAAATGGCTCCCAGTTTCATCCGTTCTTCTGACAAGCGTAATTGTTCTTTTGTTGATTCTATTTGTTTTTCACTATTTTTAACTTGTTCCTCGGCATAAAGCACCTGCAAATAGGCATCCAGAACACTAAGACTTATTAATTCTTTCATGGTCTCAATCTCATATTGACCAGCCAGATACTCCAATTCCGATTGCTTAATGGTGTTTCGAATTTTAAATCCGTTGTAAAGGTTAATACTGGAACTTACACTATAATTTGTACTGTTCGAACCGGAGAATGAGCCAAACTCATTTTTCTCATCAAGTTGTTTACCCCATCCGAAATTCTGGTTTACATTAGCATTTATAGAAGGAAACCTGGATGCTTTAGCCTGTTCGGCATTGATTTGATTAACTTCATTGTTAAGAAATGTTTGTTGTATTTGTATATTCTGTTGAAGAGCCCGATTTATACACATTTGCAAAGTCCAGGTACTATCGGCCTGACCATTCACATTTATTGCCATAGAGCATGAAAATATGATGTAAATAATAATGTGTAAGTATTTTGCCATTTTTGTTTTTATGTAAAAGTAGCTCACATTTATTTCGTAGAAAAAGTTAGTAGACAACCTCAGAAATTTCATCTACAAACTGTCTAATTTCTAAGATCAAATCTGATACTCCTGTGATTTAGTTTGATAAATTTTTAGGAGTGTTATCATGAAGCAGGTGTAAAATATACTGGTTCTTGGCAGGTTTGCGAAGCAAAAATGCTTAGAACCAGTTATACTCGAAGGAATCAGGTTTAGACTTTTCGCAAACCTGGTTTCATTCGGTATAACTAAATCAGTGGGATACATTTTCTATTTCATCAAACTGCTTGTATTATTGGGAACGATGAGGTTTCTTTTCATTATGTCCAACTTGCTGTCCAAGCGTTTATATAAAAATTCTTTACCCGTATATTCTTTTTTTACTGATTTGAGGGTTACACCTGTTATATTTTCGATTGCCAAGGCCAACATCGGATCGTCTGTATCACCAAAGGGTTTGGCATTAATAAGATTATCTTCAATTTCATAATCAGGCGTGAGGCCATCTGCAAAATCGGTATATCCTTCAGCATTTGCATATTTCAGTACAATGGGAACAATCGCCCAATTATGCTGTGGCGGTTCATCAAAATCATAAATTAACCAGGCGCCAGTATATTTGCCGTATGTTTGCTCCCCGATAATTGTAACATCCATATACGGTTTAAGCCCCACGATAAGTAATTCGCTTGCCGATGCTGTATAATAAGAAGTAAGAAAATAAACACGATTCAGATCAATATTATGAGAATTGTAAGGGAATTTATAAACAAGGTTTTCCGATTCAGTACCCTCGGTGTATTCATAATAAGATTGTATCAAATCGTTATAATGAAATTTAATGAATATGTTGGAGTTATTAACAACGCTCGCCGGTGCAATAGCCGATGCCATGTAACCCGATACATCAATTTCGCCCCCGGGATTATAACGTAAATCAACGATTAGATCAGTGATCCCATTGCTTTTGAACTCATCGAAAACCGCCTTAAGTGTTTCCAGATATTCATTGTTGGTACCTGATATAAATTCCGTATATACCATATACCCGATTTTAGTACCTGATATCTCAAAAACTGTATCGTAAATTAAAGGGTTGGCATCTATGGCGGCAGCAGTCATTGTAATTGTTTTGCCCGATTCATAAATGGTATTATTGGAATATACACCCAAGCTTACAGTATAGCTGACTTGACTATAAAGTTCATAATAATTGGCAGTATCAATATATTCCCCATTAATGGTCAAAATAATATCCCCTCGTTTTAATCCCGCATCTTCGGCAGGTGAATCGGGATAGATATATTCAACAATAATAAAAACCCTGTTTGAATTGCTGAATAAGCCAAATGCAGGCGAGTATCCCATCGACACAGGAGTGCCTGAAAATTCTGATTCCAACGTTTCATAATCATCGGTAATATATGACCATTTATCTTCGGGTTCATATACCAACTCATAAAAAAAGGCCCCAGGATCAATTTTCTCTTCGATATTGATAATGGAGGGAAACGTATTGTTCCAATAATACACATCGTGCATCCATTCATATATCCATTCCGAGATTGCAATGTTTTCGCTGTTATCAATACTATTTTCGGAAGTTGTGTCCTTATCATCGGTTATGTCACGATCATCTTCTTTCTCACACGATACCATAACCGATAATAAAAAAATGGCTAAAAGTATAGCCTTTGTAAAGTTATTTATGATTGTTTTTATCACTTATAATTTTTTATTGTTTATTTTTTGCCGGAGAGATTAAACTTATGACTGAAAGATTGCTTTTGAAATAAAGGCATTATTTTCTGATTATTTCTGGGTGGTTGATTCATTCCTCCCGGAGGCCCCCCCATACTGCCGCCATGCATTCCGCCACTCGGCGGCATTCTTCCTCCCGGAGAAGAACTTTTCATGTCACCACGCGGCATGCCTCCAGACATATCAGTCTCTTCAAGAGCTTCAATTTCAGCTTGAAGACTGATGTCATTTTGTGTGATTTCCGAAAACTTAAAATCATCGCCGTAAAATTCCCGTAAGGGGATTTTCAATTCATAGATCATTACATCTGAATTATCCCAGTTAATTGAGAATAATATTTCATCTTCATTCGGGTTTTCTTTAAATATTGAACCAAAAGAATATAAAAAACCCTCTATCGTTGCGGGATCGTTATATATTAAAAACTTTTCTTTTATAAAGGATGAATTCGGTCTATTGCTTGTTTGTATATCCTCCTTTTTAAAAGCATTTTCAGGTAATTTTGGAAAAACTATACTCGCAACTATTTTTGGCTTGGTTTTTATTTTAAAAGAAATTTTAAAACCAACCTGCATCAATTTCATTTGCATCATTTTGTCAGGTGTTTCAAAAGTCATATAGAGATTAGTACTATCATTTCGCATATCGTAAAGTAGTTTCGTTTCCGCATCATAATATTGCAAAGTACTTCCCCACTCAGAGTTATAACCATCAACAGTTATTTTTTCTGACTGCCACCTCAGCGTATCATTTGCCGCTTGACAGCATGTAAAGGTGGCCATTAAAGAGAATGCTAATAATTTTAATTTTTTTTTCATTTTTCTGATTTTATATTTTGTGATTTGTAGAATTCTTTTTTTTCCTTATCATAATTTCAAATTTAAAAACCTTTAAATCTAAAAATATCACTTACATGGGTAGTTACCAATTAAAGTAGATGAATAGAGAAAATGTGTAGATAAGTATCCAATGTCGTTTTTCCTGATAAATACTGTTTTTCACCGGCATGTTTTAACATAATAACTTTTAAAGTTTTAAAATCAAACAACTTTGCAGAAGTAACTGTATATCTACTTATTTGTCCATTTTGTCTACTTTATTTGCATTTAGTGATATACTAAAATAGTTTTACCATAAATAAATAAGAAAACAAATCTAACTGGTTTAAAACTAATGAGAAATGAAAATAAACCAAAAATAATAAGCTATTCAAATTTATGAATATTACAATAAAGAATATATTACTTAATACCGGCATTTTAATTATTTAACATTATGAAAATCAAAGCAATTGAAATAAAAATATTTATTGCAATAGTATTATTTTGGCAATTCAATATCAATGCTTTTTCACAAACAAACACTCGAGTGAAGCTATCCGGAAAAGTAATTTCTGCAAAAACCATGGAGCCTTTACCTTTTGCTAATGTTGTGGCTAAAAGTACCGGAAAAGGGACCGTTACAAGAGAAAGCGGGTATTTTGATTTCCTTGCCCCATCTATAGACGATACGTTAATTATAACATATGTTGGCTATGAACCTTTTATAAAAAAGATTTCCGATTTACAATATAATACAACATTATTAATAGTTTTAGAAGAAAAAACCAGGCAAATAGAAGAAGTTACCATAATCACAGAAAAAGAAAGGATTGTAAGGATTTCTGATAATGAAATAAGCACAGTGAAAATTTCCCCTTTGCTTATTGCCAAACTTCCCAATTTCGGGGAAGTAGATATTATGCGTTCGTTTCAATTATTACCCGGAATAAGCGCAACAAATGAAACTTCGGCAGGTTTATATGTTCGCGGTGGCACTCCGGATCAAAACCTGATTTTATTTGACGGGATGACAATCTATCATGTTGATCATTTTTATGGATTTTTCAGTGCTTTTAATGCTAATACGATCGATGACATTGAGTTGATTAAAGGTGGCTTCCCCGCAGAATTTGGCGGAAGAACCTCAAGTGTAATGAAAATAACCGGAAAACCAGCTGGATTTGAGAAAACTTCCGGAGGTGGTTCTGTAAGCCTGCTTAGTGTTAATGGTTTTATTGAAGTACCGGTAATTAAAAATAAACTTTCCTGGCAATTTGCAGCAAGGCGATCGTATACCGATTTAATTCGTACCGGTTTATATAACAAAATTTTTAATATGTATGAGGAAGAAAACGAATCACAAAGCAACTTTTCAGGAGGTAGAGGTATGGGAATGATGCAAATGGAACAACAACCTAAATTTCATTTTTATGACCTTAATTCAAAGGTAACTTATAAACTTAATAATAAAAATATTTTTGCGTTGAGCCTCTATAACGGTAAAGATAAATTAGATAATTCAAGGGATATTTCAATGGCCCGGTTTCAGGAAAATACTGATGAAGACTCGGGAGAAAGAGAGATAACCGATGTGGCCAGTTGGGGTAATACCGGTGTAAGCGGTCAATGGATGAAAACCTGGAGTAAAAAATTCAATAGTAATGTTTTTCTATCTTATTCAAATTATTTTAGCCGCAGAGACAGGAAAACCGATAATGTAACTCCGGGTTCAACAGGATCGGTTCGTGCAGGAATTAATACTTACGAAGATAATAATGTACAAGATTTCAGTTTCAGGTTTAAAAACGAATGGAAAATTGACTCAATACATATTATAAAATTTGGTTTTGAAAATTCTTTCAATAATATTCAATATTCATTAACTCATAATGATACGCTTTCACTTATTAATAATAAAAATGAAGGCAACCAGTCCTCATTATATATTCAGGATAACATCTGTTTATTTAAAAAATTAAATCTCAACATAGGAATCAGGGGCATTTACTATAATATTATTGATAAAATTTATTTTGAGCCCAGGTTATCAGTTATTTATGAACCAATCGAAAATTTCAAACTAAAATCGGCCTGGGGTAAGTATAATCAGTTTCTTACAAGGATTATCCGTGAAGATGTTTTAGAAGGAAGTAAAGATTTCTGGTTATTGGCCGATAATGAAAATATTCCGGTAAATTCAGCAGTTCATTATATTGTTGGCACTAGCTATGAAAAAAATAATTTCCTTTTCGATATAGAAGCATTTTATAAAGAGATGAAAGGTCTTACGGAATACTCAATGAGGTTTACAGTTAGTTCGAGAATGATGGGGGAACGGGAAGAGTATTTCTTTGAAGGTACTGGTTACTCAAAAGGAATTGAGTTTCTTTTGCAAAAAAAATACGGGAAAAATACAGGCTGGATAGGTTATACGTTAAGCGAAGTAAAACATACCTTTCCGGATTTAAATTACGGAAAGGCTTTTTATGCTTTACACGACCAAACACATGAATTTAAAACGGTTTATAGCCGCAGGATAAAAAAATGGGACCTGGCTACAGCTTTTATTTATGCTACGGGGAAACCCTATACTGCCCCTGAAAGTGAATATCAATTGACTTTACTCGACGGTTCAACATATAATTATATTCATGTAAGTGATAAAAACTCGCTTCGCTTGCCGGATTATCACAGGCTTGATGTTTCAGCTACTTACAGTTGGAAAGGTGTGTATACTGATAATTCTGTTTCTTTATCCATATTTAATGTGTATAACCGGAAAAATGTATGGTATAAAGAATATGAGATTGAAGAAGATGAAATTTTAGTTACTGATTTCATTTTACTCGGGACTACTCCTAATATTAGTTTGACTGTAAAATTTTAAATAATAAAGCAATGTGTACAAAAATTTTTATCTTTCTTATTTTATTTATTTCATTTTTTTATAGCTGCGAAGATGATATTAGTAAAACTGATATCTCCGATAAAATTGTGTTGGAAGGTTACCTGTACCAGGATGTACCCGTAACAGGTATCCATCTATCTCAAACACTGCCTTTTAACAGTGAGGATACGGTTTTCCCTGCAATTGCCGATGCAGAAGTAACTTTAGAATGGAATGGAATTCAATATCAGCTTGAGCCATCGGAAGAACAAGGTTATTATGAGTATGTATTTAATGATTTACAAATTATTGAAAGCAATACTTATTCAATTGCCATCAAATATAATAACCAGATTATAACGGCTATAACAACTGTTCCGGAAAAACCGGCTAATTTAGCACTTTCCGATACCGTTATATATATTTCCGAAAATTTTACCCCCATGGGAATGGGATCTTTTAACGACACAAATGAAATAACAATGACATGGGATAATCCGGATAATGATTATTTTTATGTAGTAGTTGAAAATATTGATCCCGATCCTGAAGATATAGAACTTGGATTCAGTCCGACTGGGGGCGGCAGGTTTAATTTCAGGTTTTTATCACAGCCATTCCAGACAGATACTTATGTTTTAAGGACTTTTATGTCAATTCAACAATACGGTCTGCATCAGGTTAAAGTATACAGGGTAAACCAGGAATATGTTGATTTATACGAAAGGCGTGAACAGGACTCACGAAATCTGACAGAACCTCTAACTAATGTAAAAAACGGATTGGGTATTTTTACTGCTTTCAGCTATGCTATTGATACTTTTATTGTTAAAAAAGAATAATTTAAAATAAATCGCTAAATTTATTGTAAATTAATAAAATCTTATTATGATTGAATGCTATCTTAAAAATCTATAATTTAATTTAAATTTAATTTAACTTAGTCATCGGATGGCACTGTAATTTTATTATTATTCAATTAATTATTTATAGGCTGTCTTTAATAATAATCATCCGGTGACTTTTTAATTATATGCATGTTTAAAAATAAAAATTTAATATTAATCATAAGTATTCATGTATTGAGTTGGGTATTGCTTTTTTTACTGAATTTCCTGTTTATTCATAATTATTTCGTTGAATTTAATTTTACTTTTCATTTTAAAACCTGGCTATTATATATATTCCTGTTTTATTTAAATTATTTCTTGTTAATGCCATATTTATTATTTAAAAAAAGGAATATTTTTTATGTGATTATAATAATTGGGATAATAACCGGTTCGTTTTTCTTAAAAACCAATTTCGAAATTGCTCATTTTAAAAAAATAATGCCTGAAAGACCTGAATTATTTATGCCTTTTAGTAAAAAAAAAGACAAAAAGATTCCTGATAAACCTATGCCGAAACATTATGACAGAATATCAAGGAAAAATCCTCTTCAACCTTTCCCTGGCAAACATTTCCCAATAAGAAATTTTTTACCTCTTTACAGCATCCTGTTAGTTTATACGGCAAGTTTTTCGATACGGTTTATACAGAAATGGCGAGAAGATGAAAAAATACGTGCCGAAGTTGAGAAAGAACGCGTATCCTCCGAATTATCATTTTTAAAACAACAGGTAAATCCCCACTTTTTATTCAATTCTTTAAATAGCATATATTCACTCTCATTAAGTAAATCAAAAAACACAACCAATGCAATTTTAAAATTATCATCAATATTAAGGTATATGCTTTATGAAACAGATAATAAACAGGTTCCTTTAACAGAAGAATTAGAAATAATTAAAAGTTATATTGATATACAAAAATTGCGCATTACTAAAAAAGTAAAAGTAAATATCGATATTACCGGCGATCCTGATAATTATAAGATAGAACCTTTATTATTAATCCCTTTTATTGAAAATGCCTTTAAATATGGTGTTGATAATATTAACGATTCATTTATCGATATAATAATTGTTATTTTAAAAAATAAGTTGGAATTTACCGTGAAGAATAAAATAGTTCAAAAACCTGATGATAAAAAACAAAATTCCGGTATTGGAATTAAAAATATAAAAAGACGTTTGGATTTATTATATGCTAATAATTATAAGCTTGATATAAAAAAATTTGATGATATTTATTTTGTAAATTTATGTTTGAACCTTAAAAAATGAATTGTATAGCAATAGATGACGAACCACTTGCACTAAATGTAATCGAGGATTTATGTAAAAAAATCAGTTTTGTAAATCTTGTTGCAAAGTGCATTAGCGCTATTGAAGCTGTTAAAATCTTAAACCAGAATAAGATTGATCTTATTTTTCTTGATATACAAATGCCAAATATTACAGGTTTGGATTTTGTAAAAACCCTCGACCAACCTCCTATGATAATCTTTACTACTGCATATTCCAGCCATGCCCTTGAAGGATTTGAATTAAACGCCATTGATTACCTGGTCAAACCAATTTCATTTGAAAGATTTTTTAAAGCTATTAGCAAAGCATATGAAATATATAACTTAAAAAAGAATAAAAATATTAGCCAGGATTTATCTGAAACCACCGATCCGGTTAATTTTCTGATGGTTAAATCTGAATACAAAACAGTTAAAGTAAACTTAAATGAAATCTTATACATAGAAGGTTTAAAAGACTATTTAAAAATATATATCGGGCAGAAGCCATTGCTGACGAAAAGTACATTAAAAAATATTGAGGAAAAGTTGCCTCCTGATAAATTCATCAGGGTACATAAATCATATATTGTATCAATTGCCCATATAAATTCTATAGCTAATAATCGCATTATTATTGGGGAAAAACTAATACCTGTAGGAAATCAATATAAACTAAATTTTTATACGGTAATAGATAAATTAAAATTATAAAAAATTTAATCGTATTTTACTTTTCGAAACCATAAATCACGCAATGTGAAATTTAAATATACTAACCAATAATTTTCTTTAATTAATTTTGCATCTGTTGTACCGTTAGTTCCTATTTCGAAAGAAAAATTAATCAGGCTAAAATCATGCCTCAAGGGTATACCAAATCCAAATGTAATTGCTTTTGAATTTATCGGTTTTTCTTTTATTTCAAGGTAAGATTTATTAAAATAGGCTCCTATTCTGTAATACCATGTTTTTAAACCAATGTCTTTATAACCTTGAAACGGAGTGTATTCAACACCTAATGAAAAACGTTCACTATCACGAATATTAAGTATTGGCACGGAGATTTTAAGATCGGACCATCGATTCCGTGAATAATCAAATCCAACAATAAATTTATTACTTTTCTCCAATGATATTCCTATCCCATATTTCCGGGGAATATAAAAAATATCCTTTTTTTCATTTTCAAGGTTAATCGTATCAATAGCAGTTATTAAAGTATATTCAGTTTTGGTTTTTAATTCTTTTTTATTGCCATAAATTAATCCGATTGAATATTTCAGGTTATTTGGTTGTATCGAAAACTGTAATCCGTAGTCCAAATAAAAATTATTCAGAAATTGTTTTTTATCAATTTCATAATCATTAAAATCAGTATATCCTGATAAAATTTCACTCCTTGTTATTGATCCGAAAATATATGAAAGGTTTACTCCAATGGCTAAATTTTTATTAAATTTAAATGAATTACCATAATAAAACCTGCTTATTCCGCCACTTCCGGTATATGACTTAGAATAAGCACGTAAATCACCCTCAATAATATATGTTGAATTAATGTTATAACCTACAGTACTATATGGCGTAATTCCAATACTATTGGCCCACCATTTAGTTACTCTGTAACCAATTGATAAATAGTTAAAACTCCCGTCGTATTGTTTTTGTGTTTCTTTTAAAGTAGAATAAGCGGTTGCTTTACAAAAAATTCCTGTTTCAAAAAAGAACAAAAGACTGTCAATTCCACTGTATGATGCAGGGTTTAAATTATTCAATGATTTTTTCGTTTTAAAAGCTATGCCCGTACCCCCCAGTGCATGGTTCACCCCCAATTTATAACCTTCAACCTGCCCAAGTCCAAAAAGTGTATACGGAGAAGAAGTTAATTGAGGGAATAAATTAATTGAAAATAATAACAATAAAAGGAATGATATTTTAATTTTTTTATTCATTAATCATTCTATATTAATAATACATATAATAAATTTTTAAAGCAGGAGTAAGCTTATTTGCCTCAAATATCACTCTTTCAAGAGTTGTGGAATATTGAGTGTAATTTAATGAAACTAATAAACCATGCCCAACATCGAAGTAATGATCGGAAAATTCATTTTCCAGAAATTCTGTTATATTAAAAGTATAAGAAGTTTCTTCATGATATAATTCATCAAAAACAAATATTGCATAATTGATATTACCTTCACTGTCATACAAAAGATCTCCCACCCTATTTAATGTATCCGTTTCATATAATATTAAATTTTCAGGTAAAGAAAAAGTATTATAGCTTGATTCTTGGGGTTTTAAAATTAACTCAGCCTTTAAAATTATTCCGTTTTCTATCAGTGACAATTCTGATAACGAAGGAAAATTAATCTTTGCCATTAAACCCGTACAACTTTGCATATATGATTTGCCTTCTGTTTCTTTAGATAGCACGGCCGTTTTCTGATTTATTAATATCTTAAGTGGAGTATTGCTTAAATCTGAAATGACCTGGTTGAACTGAATATCAGGATTTGTAAGCGGAAAATCATTATATATTTCTTCAATACTTTCACCAATCCTGTGCGAATAAAGCCTGAGTTTTAAACTATCACTATTTGCTATAAAACCTATTATAGCTCCATTAGTATCATTGTCTGGAACCATTGCGAAACCTTTGAAGTAATCTATAAAATCTTCTTCATTTGATATTATATCTGAACCTTCTGCTAACATATTAAATAAACCCATACCAATATTTTCATTAATTGGTAATACAAGGGAATCATCACTTGATGGACGTGGCTTTAATTGCAGCATACCGATAGATTGCGGATTATAAAATACATTCGATTTATTATATAAATACCCGTTATTAGTTTCCATTCCTCCAATTATTCGGTGAATATAAATTGTCTGGCTTATTGAAGTATCCCCATAACTATAACCGTTGTAATATAAAATTAAAGCAGCCGCATCGTAAATATCACCTTCATAAATATCATAATCATCAGGTAATCCTATTTGAAAAAAGCTTTTACAGGTAATTGTACCAAATTCTTCATCACTATAATTACCACAAAGCGCAATACCTGTTCCTGAAGTTGGTATGGAATCAAGTAATACAGTTGATAATTGTACGTTAAACGTGTCGATAACTTTTATATTTGATTCCGATTCGATTAATTCATTTCCTAACGTAAAAACATTATCTGTCTTTTTACAAGATACAATAAACAACGAAAAATATATAAAAATCAGGAAATAACATGATCTGAAAAATTTAAACAAATATTTAATTTTCATTTACTTAATCATAATTAACATTTCTATCCTGCAAATCAACAAGATTTAACCTGTTAAATAAAATATAGTATACCAACTTAAAAAATGTGTAGATATACTCATGTAATAAGTATATAATTTGCGATTTTTAAGTTAAATGTCAGAATTCAAATTTTAATTATATCAATGTCGATTATTTACTCAGATTAGTCTATTCTATTTTTAATTATATCTACTTTATTTTTTAATCAGTTTTTATGACAATATGTTTGCTTAGGATTTTGAATTTAAATTTTAATTAAAATGAAAATATTTAGAAAAGATCATATTATCATATCTTTGGTCATTATAGTATTATTTGTTCCCCTTTCTTGTAATGACGATGATGAAGAAGAGGAGGAAGATTTAATAGGTAATTGGGTTGAACTTTCCGATTTTGAAGGTGTTCCGAGAACTGATGCGGTCGGGTTTGCGATCGGCGATAAAGGATATTTAGGAACAGGTTATGACGGTTCTGAAAGGTTAAATGATTTTTGGGAATACGATGTTAGCCGGAATACATGGATGCAAAAAGCCGACTTTCCCGGAGCTGCCAGAAATGGAGCTGTTGGTTTTAGTACCGAAACAAATGGTTATATTGGAACCGGGTACGACGGATCAAATAAATTAAAAGATTTCTGGAAATACGATCCTGTTTTAAATACATGGGATTCAATAGCCGACTTCGGAGGTTCCGCACGATACGGAGCAGTTGGTTTTTCTATTAGTAACAAAGGGTATGTAGGTACGGGATATGATGGTAATTACTTAAAAGATATTTGGGAATACGACCCTATTAATAACTTATGGACACAAAAAGTAAGTTTGGGTGGTGGTGTGGGAAGCACGGGTAATGCCAGTAAGCGTAAAGATGCTGTTGCATTTGTTATTAACGGGAAAGGATATTTATGCAATGGCATTGATAACGCAATTTATGAAAATGACTTTTGGGAATATGATCCTGAAACCGATACATGGACTGGCAAAAGTGATATTTCAGATGCCACTGATGAAGATTTCGATGATGATTATACAATCATAGGGATTAATAGAGTTGCTTTTGCTATCAACGGGAAGGGTTATGTAGCTACCGGCGGGCAGGGTTCTGCCGGTTCGGAAGTTTGGGAATATGACCCGGTTACCGACTTATGGGAGAAAAAAACATCTTTTGAGGGTTCAGGAAGAATAGAAGCAGTGTCTTTTTCAATCGGTAACCGGGCTTATGTTACAACCGGCAGAAATGGAAGCTATTATTTTGATGATATTTGGGCATTTGATCCGGATGATGAATATAATGAGTATGATTAAAAATTTTAATTATATTATTACAATTTTTCTCATATTCATAACAATAAGTTCCCTGCTATATATTTTATATAATAAAAAAACTCATTCGCAAGAATATACACTGAAGGTGTTTAAACATGACAGAGGATGGGGATATGAAATTTATAAAAACAACCAACCATTTATTCACCAGGTGTATATTCCTGCCATCGAAGGCAATTATGCGTTTCCAAATAAATCTTCTGCTAAAAAAACAGGTTTATTAGTAATTGGCAAATTAATAAAGAATGAATCACCGAATATTACTAAAGAAGAATTGATGTTAACAGGAATTATTTCTAACGATTTAATTACTGATGTGAATTAAAAGTTATAATGAACTATAACAGATAAAATGAATATTTTCTTATTTATAAGCCTTTCGTTTAGTGGTTTTTAGTACATTTTTTTTAAGTAGATTTTGGTTATAAAAGCTTGTTATTATTAATTAATAACAGGCTTTTTTATTCAATTCTATTTATTTGAATTTGTGAAAGAAGTAAAATAATATAAGATAATAATTAAATAATTTACTGAAATACAATAAAATCAATATGAGTGCTAAGTTGAATTATAAGATAAATAAATACAACAGAAATATGTTTATACACTAAGCAAACAGAAATGCAAAAATGATGAAAAGCATCAATAAAAATAATTTACATAATCGTATTATTGAATTAGAAAAAGAAAATTTAGTTTTAAAATTATCAGAAGAAAGATTTTCTAAAGCATTTCATATTAATTCAAATTTAATGGCAATATTTGAATTTGAAAGCCGTAAATTTATTGATGTTAACCAGAAATTTCTTGATACATTTCAATTAACAAAAGAAGAAGTAATTGGTAAAACAGAGAAAGATATTAATATTTTTGATGCTGATACAAGAAAAAAATAATTAATCAATTCAACAAAGATGAAAATTTTAAAGATTTTGAAATAAAATTAAAAGAAAACGAAAAAAAATTAAAGATTTTAATTCAAACAATGCCCGATTTATTATTCCATTTCGATAAATCGGGAACTTTTCTCTCATTTTATCAAGAAAGCGATCAATTATATAAACAACCTGACGAATTTGTCGGTAAAAATATTTTTAATGTATTTGAAAAGGAATTTGCTGATAGAATT
>JAFGQQ010000360.1 GCA_016935595.1 Bacteroidales bacterium | reverse complement strand
TCCTTTCAGGACGTAATATAATTTTGTTATGTACTAAGTTATACTATTTAAAAAATATTAATTTTATCGTTTGAATGTTAAAAAATGGACAAGAAAATAACTTTGTTTATACTATTTGTTTTTGTTTTCCTTTCCTGCAGAAAGGAATTGGAAGAAGTTAACCCGATAAGCGATATAATGTTTATTGGAAGCAGTTTTACAGAACAATTGTCACCTTTCATCGACAGCCTTGTAGCTTCAAACAGGGATAGTATATATATTAAGGTACGCGGAATAGGTAACGGTTCGTTTACAACACATTGCAACAGCAGGACAATTGAATTTATTGCAGGTAATTCCTGGAATTGTTACGTTCTTCAGGAAGCAGGTTATAAAGCATGTTTAAGTGAAGATGAATTTGAAAAAAGCACTTATCCTTATGCTGAAATTATTATTGACACCATTAGGAAACTAAATCCGGACGCAAAAATATGCCTTTTTATGACACAGGCTTATCAGTACGGCGAAAGTAATTTATGTCCTAACGATTCGGTAGTATGTACATACGATGGAATGCAGGACAGAATTATAGAAAATTATATTAGACTGGCAAAAAAATATAACCTGGAAATTGCTCCTGTTGGTTATTATTGGAGAATTTTCAGTAATCTATATCAATCCATAAAATTATTTCACCCCGATACATTTCATGGTTCTTACGAAGGCCGCTATTTATCGGCTTGTATAATATATGCGGTAATTTTTAATAAATCGCCGCTGGGGACTCAGGTCCCTCAGAAAGTTACTGAAGACAATGCATTGATTATTCAGCAATTTGTTGATAAATATGTATTCGAAGATAAAAAATGGGAAGCTTTATATAATTCGGTTGAATAGCAATGCTCTTTTATTGGATGTTTATATGGCGAAAATAAAACTTTTTGGACAGCCTCTTCTCTAAACCTTAAAAAATAATTAACTAAAAAATAAATATAAATGAAATACTCACAAGCAAATAAAGGCCGGGTTTTTATCGTCAGGCTTGAAGATGGTGACATATTGCATGAAGAAATTGAAAAATTCGCAAGGGAAAAGAATATTATATGTGCTGCCGTTACTGCTGTCGGAGGAGTTGATAAAGGCAGCCTTTTAGTAGTCGGGCCCGATGAAGGAAGGGCTCAAAAAATAAATCCGATGGAATTGGTTTTAGACAATGTTTATGAGGCAACAGGTACCGGTACAATTTTTCCCGATGTTAAAGGCCGGCCAATTCTTCATATGCATATCGCCTGTGGAAGAAATGATAAATCTGTGACCGGATGTGTGAGGAAAGGGGTTAAAATATGGCATATTTTCGAAGTTATTATACAGGAAATTACAAACTGTTCTGCAAAACGGGTATTAGAAGAAAATACCGGATTCGAATTGCTACAACCATAAATATGATTTTCTTTTTTTAGTTCATCCAAATTTCATGGAGAGAAATCATTTTATAATTAATTATTATAATATCATTCTGATTACTAATGTTTTTTTAAATACGTAATTCGCATTATCAATTAATTAAACTGGCTTTAACTTTTTTTAACGTCCGATTTTTTCTTAAAAACCTACATTATCCGATATTTGGGCGATTTCAATTTTAATATTTTCAATCGTATAAATTATAATTTAAATTGTTCATTATATGGATATTGTTGTTGAAAATTTAACAAAAAAATTTGGCGCCCAACGGGCAGTCGATGATATTTCATTTACTGTAAAAACGGGTGAGGTACTGGGTTTTCTTGGCCCGAATGGTGCTGGGAAAACAACTACCATGAAAGCCATTACATGTTTTCTTGCCCCTACTAAGGGCGATATTAAGGTAGGAGGGTTTTCTATTGCCGAAAATCCTGACGAAGTGAAAAAACATATTGGTTATTTGCCTGAAAATAATCCGCTGTATAGCGATATGCCGGTAATAGATTATTTAAAATTTGTTGCTGAGATACAGGGTATAGCGAAAGACAAGGTTCAGGATAAAATTCTCGAAATGGTTAATAAATGTGGGCTTGAAGGGGAAAAGCACAAAAAAATCGGGGAACTTTCAAAAGGATATCAGCAGCGTGTTGGATTGGCGCAGGCTTTAATTCATGACCCGTCGGTGTTAATTCTTGATGAACCTACCACCGGGCTCGACCCGAACCAGATTGTTGAAATACGCGAATTGATAAAAAAACTTGGACGGGAAAAAACAGTTATATTAAGCTCTCATATCCTTGCCGAGGTTGAAGCTACCTGTGACCGGATCTTAATTATTAATAAAGGAAAAATTGTTGCCGATGGAACTTCGAATGATTTAAGGAAGAAGTCGTCGGGTGGCGAAGTTCTTAAAGTAGGTATTGAAGGAAGTGATAAAAATGAAATTTTTCAGGCATTGCAAAAAATCGATACTGCTGTTGTTGTTGATTTTGTGAAGGATAAAGAGAATTGTTTTGAAATTCAAAGCAAACCGGGAATATCTTCTAAAAAAGCAGTTTTTGATATGTGCGTAAAAAATAAATGGTATTTAACCGAACTCATACCGGTTGAAACAAAACTGGAGGATGTTTTCAGGA
>JAFGQQ010000359.1 GCA_016935595.1 Bacteroidales bacterium | reverse complement strand
TTCCTATATTTGCTCATAGTACAAATATAGGCAAAGCCGAAAAAACATTACCACCGCCTAAGACGGTGGGTTTCTAAGTTGAACAAAAGCCAATCTGATTGATTGTTTCATATAACTTATAATTATTGTCTTATTATTTAATTTTTTCGTTTATTGCAGAAAATAAATCATTGCTATGGAGAATAAAAATATTTCTTAGCAAATGAGATTTCTCTTATTAAGCAAATAAGAATAAAATTTAAATAAATCAAGACTTTTTCTATCCCAGGAAATTTCTTCCTCAGCAAGTCTTCTTATTTTAATGCGCTCTTTCATAATGTTTTGCTGATTATTTAATAAATATTCCACTTTAGAATATAGTTCACTTTCATTCCTTGATGTTTGTATGAATGCAAATGGATATTTTTTAACAAAGTCTACAACTTCTCCAACCGGATTAAGCAATACGGGTCGTCCACATGCCAAATAATCGCCAATACAATTTGGCCATCCTGCTTTGCTTACTAACATTTCAACTTTTAATAAAAAAAACACATCAACACATTGAAGTTTTTCATAATCAAATTCATAATTAATCCATCCAAAAAAATTAATCAACCGTAAAATATTGTCTGGCAAATCATATACTTTTTTATTTACATCTCCAAAAACTAAAATCTTAATCTTTGTTGATATAGTTTTATTTTTAATTGCATTAATAAGCGGTAGTAATTCAGGTAAATTATAACTCTTTGAACTTATATATCCAAGAGTTAATGTATTTCTTCCAATATTATACTTTTCCTTTAATGCTGAATTATCACATAAAAACGGAATATTTGAAATATCTGCACCACCGTGAATTTTAATAATTCTCTCCTTCGGTTTTAAATTTTCCGCTCTTTTTCTAAGTATTTCTGATAATACCACCACTCCATCAGCAATCCTTTTATCTTTAATTTCATACTTTAACTCATAAGGACCTAATATTCTCTTAAATATTTTTGGTTTGCTATCGTATTGCCCTCCCTTACCATACCAATCATACCACTCAGCAACATATATGCTATCAAATCTTTTTTTATGAATTCTGCATGGAATGCCAGAAAGCGGTCTATGACCATTATCCGAATGAACGATATCATATTTATTAAATAATACATATATTATCTTGAGAATAAGACTAAGAAATCCAAAACCTAAAGTTGAAATTCTGGAAGGTATGATCTCTGGAAAAATGATTACATTGACATTGTTTTCTATGCTTTTTTTTATCATTAAAGAAAATTTTGGATTTGTTGTTATGATGGTTACATATTGATTTTGCTTTGCTAAACCAACTGCCAAAGGAAAAATCCTACCCCAACCTGCTTTCTTATATAGACTGCAATGAGAAATTAAAATTTTCATATATTGCTTGAAAACAATTTCATATAAAATATGATAAAAAAATGAGAAATTCTAATTTTTAAACAGGTAGAAAATGTTTTATTTTTTTATTTCGCTTTTTACCTTTATTTAGTAGAGGAAGATAATATATCCCAGGAATAACCAAGATTAATAAAAGCCATGATTCTCTCCCTCCTATTGCTTTTATTAATCCTAAAAAAACAAATGCCATAACTGAGGAAAAATAATAAAACCTGTAGTTATAATCAAATAAAGATTGTACCTTTCTATATATTCTGTATAGAATAAAAATAAATAGAGCAAACCCAGGGATTCCCCATAAGGTTAGTCTATTCATCCAGTATAGATGAGCCCCTCCTGAAATATTGATAGGATTATTGCAGGATGCGTGCCCAAAGATTGGCCTTTCAATTAAAGCATTAAAAAGCAATGGATAACGTGATGCTCTATCCCCTGCTTCGGTTGTATTATCTAATTCTGGATTTTCAATAAAATATGCAAAATCTCTCAGTTTATTATACATTTCTGAATTAGTTTCAAATAATGAACTCAAAGAGATTGAAATATTTGCATAAAATGATCTAGATACAAAAATTAAAACTATGCATATTAAAGTAATTGAGATGATTGTTACAATTTTCTTTTTAGATCCTACCATAGACAGTACTGTGATCAATAGCGCAATTAATACATTTGCAAATACCTGAGCACGAATTAGTGTAATTAATATTAATATAAGAACTATTATTAGAATTTTTGAAGGAAATACCAACTGTTTTTTATTTTTAATATGATATAAAATAATCGGGATAAAACATACAATTGATTGCAAATAACTATAGCTCATTGTACCTGATATTCTATATATTCTTTCCTGATATTGTGTAAATTCGCCAGTAGCTGCAGATTGCCTGACTAAGTATGGATCAAAAAAAAGTGCAATATTTGTTGTTAATAGAGAAACAATTATAAAAATAAATGTCCATTTACCAAGTAGAGCCAATTTTGCTAAATCGCCCCTTTCTAAATAATATATTAAAATAGTAGTAATAATTAATAAATAATATAGCTCATATAAAATATGAGTTCGATTCCATTCATCCATATATCTCCATAATGCATATTGTAATATGCCAACCATTATAATACCATAAAACAAAATAATTCTTATAGGTTCTCTTCTGAATGTTGTAGGTCGTTTAACAAAAATTAAAATTAAAGTAATTGGGGCCCATAAGAAAGTAAAACTACCTAATTCACGACCTAGGTTTCTAAAAACGACATATAGAGTTGTTGAAGCAACAGTAATTAATATACTCCAATCCGTTATTTGAAATTTTTTCTTCATATAAAACCTGACTGCTTGATTTTCAGGGCTTTTTGTTAAGCAATCATAAACCTATCCTATAAATATTTACATCAATACTAACTCACAAATAGTCTATCGTAAATATTCTCAAGTTGTTTAATATTTTTTGATGTAAATTTTTTTGTGGCAATCTTATATCCTGCCTCTCCAAACCTTTTAGCTTTTATGCTATCAGAAGTAATTAAATTTATGGCTTTAGCTAAAGCCAATGGATTATCTCTGGCTACTAACAGTCCTGTAATTTCATGCTGTATAATTTCATCCATCCCTTCAACATCCGAACCTATTACAGGTTTCATGTGGGCATAAGCCTCAATTACGGGGCACGAAAAATGAGGAACAGAAAAAGGAGAAACTAGACAAGCAACTTCCTCAAAATAATTGTCAACTTCATATACCAATCCTATAAGCTTAGTATTATTTTGTTTTTTAATCTTTTGAATAGCGGAATTTCTTTTCTTAGCATTGGAGAAGAAATATCTTAAAAATTCTATCATGTTTCTCGGTTTTACACTTTCTATATATAAACCACCAAAATATACTTTTACATCGGAATTTATATTATCAAGAGCGTCAACCATTGCGTAAAAACCTTTACTAGTACTGGATCCCCCAAGATAGAGTACTTTTTTAGAAGCATAAGAACTGTTAATTGGTTTTCTTACAGGAATTGAACAATAATCATAAATAACTACTGTTTTAGCTGGAATACTAATACGCCTAGCATTATCTTCACTAATTGCAATTATTTGATCTGCATATTGCTTTATTATTGATTTAAAAAAAAAATTCAAAAAATCCAGTTTGCCTTTTCTGAATGGTTCTCTAATGTGAATGACTACCTTTCCCCTTTGCTTTGCAGGAGCAAGCCAATCTGTCAATACTGATGAATTTAAATGAACTATGTCAAAAGTATGTCTGGCTAATTCTCTCTTTGATAATATATAACGAGATAAAATCCAAGATATACTTTTTATCATGAAGTTATAAAGATGATACCATTTAACATATCCGGCTTCACTATGAGCAAAAAAGCGGTAGTGTTTATTATAAAATTTTGATTTTGCAATCTTATATTTTATATTATTTTCATTAAGTTTATCAGCAATAACTGAATTTTTAAGCAGTAATACTTCGCTTTCAAAACGTAATGGATCTAGATTATTGATTAAGTTAATCATACAATTAGAAGCTCCACCCCAAGCTGCTGAATGGTGTATAAATAGGATTTTTTTCATTAATCTTTTACCTAAAAACAATATTAGAATTTGAGTTATTAATATTTCATATAACTGTATTAATCATTATATTATCTCTTGTTCAAGATCTATTTTTAAATTAGAGAATTTTTAAGAAATACTATAGATTTATCTATTTCAAATTTCATTTGCTCGTTTAACTTAATATAATCAATTTTCTCCCGGAATGAATTTTTCTCAATTGCATCATCAAAACTTTCTACGATATAATTTTTTAGGTTGGTATATCTATGGATTAAATCAATAAAACGAGAGGCTCTTGCCATTTCATTATAATATGCTATAAATGACTTATTAAATTTAAGGCTGAAAAGCACTCCGTGAAAGGAATCTGTATAAACAAACGAGGAATAATATAACAAATTTAACCATTCAATTGGGTGAGCATTGTAAAATATTTTATCAGGCCACTTAAATATTTGAGGATTATTCTCAGTTTGAATAACAGTTACAACGCATATATTTTTTTTAAAATTCTTCTTTATCCTTTCAATTATGTATTTATGTCGTCCTTTTATTTCACTACCTAATATATAAGTAAAAATATAATCGTCCTGAATTAACGGCTTGTTGTTAATCAACTCATTGAAATCCCATAAAAGAACCGGATCAACAACTATAGGCGGATTAATTTTTGTAAGATCTAAAACAAATTTTGCTGTTTCTTCATTTCTGACTGAAATTGCCTGAAACTTATCTAAAGCGCTTGCTAATTTTAGCTTATTGTGTGATTCAATTTTATTAAAAGCACAACATGGAGCATAACTAATGCGCTTACCATAATAAGAATTTAAATGAGATAGAAAATATGAGCCTAAATTATGTTGACTTGGATTCCAAATTTGATCGCTTCCAACTATTATGGCATCAAATTCATCCGATATATTTGAAAGCCTATCATATGTATAAAAATCTGTAAGATTAAGATATCTATTCCTAAAAGAATCGAATGATTCTTTTTGTAAAGAAGCATATTTAATTTTTTTTAAAATTTTTCTAATCCTAACAATGGAAATATGCTTGCTGAAAATTTCTTTCCAATAAGGTTTGTTTTTGATATTTGGAGGTATATAATTTATAATCCTTACATCATGATTGCATTTTTCTAAATATTTCTGCAGCGCATAACATTGAAAAATCGCACCATAATTATATCCATATTGAAAAGTTAATATGCCTATTCTCATTTATTTATTAGTGTCTTATTAAATAGGTATTTGATTATTTTTAGTGCCCTTTGAAATTTGTTAGTATATAACAGTTTGTATTTAATTATTTCAGGAGATAATCTTGAAATAAAAATATTTAAGTCTTTTTGTTTTTTGGCGATATGAAACATTTCATGAGAAAGAAAACAAATCTTCATTCTTTGCTTTATTATTCGTTTACGTTTTAGATTAATATTTTTATTACTTGATTTAACACGTTTGGGAGGATACCATTCTTTATTTTTGGCTTTCAAATATAAACGATATGTCAAATCTTCTCTTTTGTTTCTTATGCCTCCTAACTGGCTAGCAATAATAGTATCTGTATTAACCTCATTTAAAAATAAATCTCTATTTGCTAATCCTTTTTTTAATAGCTTTTGAAAGACATTATTCCTAATTATGATAATTGAATTACCTTTATAATCTGACATATAGTCTTTAAGCCAAGCATCACCCACTGATATATCTGATAACTCTCCAAAAATATCATCACAATAATCGCAGGCAGGATATTTAAACATTCCATGCCCCCAATTTAAGGCCATATCAAATGATTCATTTTTAAATGCATAAGTTATTATTCTTTTCGCTTCTTTGATTTTGAACTCTGTTCCATATTGTGAGGCAGGTAAATCAATATACTTCTTTCTGAAATTTATATTAGCAATATTATATGGATTTAACCCTTTTTGCCAAGTCAAAAAATCTGCATAATGCTTGCTTTTTAAATGTCCGCAAACTGGTGAAATAATGAATTTAATTCTGTCTTTAAAAACATCATTTTGCATTTGTAAATACCTGATTCCTTTTGTAAAACAAGGTAGTGCGACTATTGCATACTCACCTATATTTTTTTCTATTTTTGACAAGACTTTAGATAACTCAACTGGATAATACTTTGAGGAAGCTCCATCTATGATTTCTTGTTCATTGGAAGATATTTTATATTCAAAAAGGACATTCTTATCTTCGCTTTCTCCAACAAAAACGGCTTCAGTTATTTTCTTTTCTTTTAATAAATTCAAAAGTAACCATGTAATAATTCCTCCAGAACTAGATCTTAATCTATAGTTGTCATTAGTTACATGTCCAATATAATTACTTAAATAAGTCCCTAAATATCTATTATGCATTGACTTATCTTTGAAAAATAATGAAGCTAATTCATCTTCATTCATTGAATATGATGAAAAAGGACAGTTTTTTAAAATATTTATACAATCCCTTTCGTTTTTAGATTCTCCCTTTGCTTGATATTTTCCATAATCGTCCAAAAATACCTCAAGTCCATATAAACTACATATACCGCATCCTATACAAAAATTATTTTTTATTGATTCTAATTGCTTATAACAATTTATAATTTCCATTTTTGATTAATCTTGAAATTTTTCTTATTACTTTTAAATAAAAAGATTTCCCTTTAATTATGTAATTATCAAAATGGTATATGTCATATCTTGTATTACATTCTATTGATTGTGGATGTTTCTTTACGGAAAATTTTTCGTCATATTTTGTAAAATGATATTTTGTTCTTTCTTGTGCGTGCAATCCATAAGTACCAATATTTGAGATTAGATTTACTCTGGGAATTATATATAATAAATTCTTAGTTCTGTGAATATATGAAGCTATGTTATCCCAAGTACTATTTCCAACACCATTCTTCTTAATTCTTTTAAACTTATTTCTATAGTATTTAAGTTCCTTATTACTATTAGTAATTTTTCTTAAGAACCTTATATTTAAATGCTCATCTTGAACATCAATATTTAGATCAAAATATTTCCAAAATCTCTTCCACGTTGCCCATCCCCAAGTATGACCATACTTAGCAAAAAAATAGTCTGAATTATCTTCTATTGTTATGGGTGTGAAATTTACTCCTGTAATAGCCCAAATTCTTTCTTCATTTATATATTTTTCCAACATTTCTTGAGCAAAAGAAAAAAAAGAAATTGGGGCAACTATATCATCCTCTAATATTATAACATAATCTTCTTTTTCTAAGACCCAAGATATAGAATCTACAATTGTAATTTCTGCGCCAATATTTCTTTCATTAAACCTATAATATACATTGCAAGGCCAGTCTACATTTAAGACGATTTGCTTTACCTTGTCTACTAATTCTTTTTCTCCATCTTTATTAAATCGCGGTCCATCAACAGTTACATATAACTTGGTCGGATGTGCATCTCTTATTTTTTGAAAAACCACTTCAGTATTAATAGGACGATTAAATGCTATCAGAAGAATAGGTGCAGATATAATATTATCAATTTCATTCATTTATTAAAGTTTAGAAAAAAACCGAATAATTTTAAGAATTACATTTGAAAGAAAGATTGGGATTCTATTCTTAAAAAAAAATCTCATCAATTTAATTTCTGTTGTTCTATAATTATCTTCCAATTTTTTAAAATGTTCATCAAAAAGATAAAATTGTGTTCGAAACTGATAACATAATTTACAAATATTTTGATTTTGTATCTGCATATATTTCTTGAAAGTAACTTTACTAAACTGTCTGATTTTGTTAAAATCATTAAAAACCAATAAACTTGACTCAATGCACTTCAATTTATAATTAAAACTTCTACCCTGTGTAGCAGAGAAAGGTAGTACATTGCGAACAGCAGTTGATTCATTTATATAACCAATTCTTGCCTTTGATGCAATATGTAGCCATAGAGGTATATCGCCAAATAAATACTTACTGAATTTGCTTAAATCAATATCTTCTATAAGGTTTGTTTTAAAACAAGCTGTACAGGCATAAATCATGCTACCTTGACCTCCTAAAATAGATTCATAAAGATCGCCCGATTGGTTAGTGACTCCACTCGTTTTCCAATGATTTTTAACATACCTTCCCTTTGTTACGTAATAGTGATCTAGCTCTGTATGCACCAATCCATATTCCGGATTGGCCTCCAAAAAGTCTACTTGCTTTTGCAATTTATAAGGGTCGATCCAGTAGTCGTCACCTTCAGCGCCTCCATAATACTTGCCGCGTGCCCTTGGATATTGAAATGTTAACGGAATATTAATACCTTTTGAATATTGATTTACCTTTTGAAAAATTGGAAAAATTAAGTCAGGGAATTTTTTCTCATATTCGCGAATTATTTCTGAGGTTTTATCAGTGGAAGCATCATCATGAATTAGAATTTCAACTGGGAATGTTGTTTTTTGCATTAGAAAACCTTCAATTGAATCACGAATATATTCTTCATGATTATAGGTGATACATGAAATACTAACTAAGGGAATTATACTCTTATCCCATTTTTGTTTTGTAATAGTAATAGGTTCTTTCAATAACTCCTTAGGCATATACATTGTATTTGAAGTTGATGTAACTTTTTGATCAACTTTAAACTAATTCATTAACTGAGATTGTAAAGGAACCCATATTATTGAACTTGCCAATAGAATAGAATTCTTTTTATATCTTTCACCTTCGATATAATTATCTAGTCAAACAACTGCATATAAAACAACTTCAGCGGCTTTGATTTCGTGAGCTCTTAAATAAATCTTATAATTGGAGTTAATTTTCTTAATATATTTAGGTATTTCAATTAAATCTTCCTTGTTATGATAAACACAAATTGCAAGTTTTGGAGAGTATTTAATAATTGTTTTTTCGGCACCCTTCAAAGCTTCAAGTTCTGCTCCCTGTATATCCATCTTGATAAAACTTGCCTGTCTTCCATTAAGAGTTTTGTCAATTGTGGTTACTTCAACAGTAATATTCCCTTCGGCAGCCAGCATAGACATCATTTCTTCTCCACTCCTGAAGTATAAAGTTGCATCCTCACTCCATACTCCTTTATTTATAAAAGAGATCACTTTGAGGTATTTATGTTTTTCATACAACGCTTCAAAATTTTTTGGATCAGGCTCAAAGGCATAAATTGCTTCGAAGCCTTTAATTTTATGATCTTTAAGGACTTCAATAAATTGTCCTATAGTATCCCCATCATATGCACCACAATCAATAAATACTTCCTTCTCATTATAACTGAAAAATGAAGATGGGAAATACTGATTGTCCTCTTTTAACTTATCGAGGTACCCCAGCTGCATATTGATCCTTTGATTTATAAAAGCTATAAGCACTTTCTTTGATTTTTCATCCTCGAGATTTTCATACAACCACTGAAAGTTACAAGAATTTGCTTCTATAAAATCATACCTAAAAACTCTTTCAGGGGAGATTATCAATGAAATATCGGGCATAAGCACCTTTGAAATATTCAGACCACTCTGTTTTAACTTTTCGATCTTTTGTTCTATTATTGAAAGATCATTTACATAAAAACCAATCACAATACTTACTAAACTATAATGGAGATAAATATCTTCTATAGCCATTATCTCATTGCCAAAAAACTCAGTTTTAAAACCTAAGTATGATCTATCGACAGCTACTTCATCAAAACAAATTCCATCTTTCACAAAATCATTATAAAGATACTCAGCTGCCAAGGCTGCTCCATATAGAATGATTGGAATCCCATCTTTTTTTATTACTTCCTTTACTCTTAAATTAGAATTACTTTGCTTAATATTTTCTATTAACATTACTTTAAATTTGAATTAATTTTATATTCAAAAATTGACTCTATTGTAGATCCCATACTATATTTTGGTTGCCAGTGCGTATCCGTATAAAATAATGTTGAATCCATTACTGCATTCAACTCGATATCCGAATTCTCTTGTACCACTTTTATATTCTTTAATCCAAAAAGGGTTGCCTTCTCTATAACTAATTCAACAATTTCAAAAATAGAATAGCTTCTTATATAGCCTAAATTGTAAGTACTTTTCCAAACTGAAGATGGTATTCTGAGTAATGAAGCAATCCCTGAAACTGCATCCCTTACATCAATTTGCGAAAGCAACTGTCCCCCGCCCATTATTTTTATTGTGAGCCCTTTTAAAACATTATCAACAAATCTCGATACTAAACGCGAATCTGTATCTTGCCCAATTACTCCTGCTAATCTTAAACTAGTTGCATCTGTATGTCCTTGGCTATTCAAATTTTTTGCAAGAATTTCACTTGAAAACTTAGCTAAGCCATATAATGTGTTTGGAGCCGGTATTAAAGTTTCGTGCCATGAAGGAGAATACTTATTCCCATATACTTCTTGTGTTGAAATATTAATTAGTGCAGGAATTTTATACCTCCAAACTTCATTAAAAAATTTATCCGTAAAAACTAAAGATTTGGCAATTTCTATTTCACCTTTATGAGCTCTCGCAAATGCCAGGTGAATTATTACATCAGTTTCATTAAAAGGTATACTTCCTAAGTCCAAATCTATACTATCAAAAAATTCTATATTTCGAATATGCTTAAATTGATCTTTCAATTTTTCTTTGAACAGATCAAAAGCAAATATTTGATATTTATCCTCTTTTGATAATTGTTCTATTAGATTGCTCCCCAAATAACCTCCGGCTCCTGTAATTAAAATGGTTTTCATCCAAAATCAGTTTTAACTATCGAATAATTCACCAGTATTAAATGGTGATAGAAGTAGATTTTCTCCTTCAGTAGATTCTACCTTGAAAATACTTTGAATTCTATTCATAATATCGGCCAACCCCATTATAGTATCAGAATATGCAAAAACCCTGGCAATAACCTGTGCAAGTGTACCTATAACATTGTCATTAATTACATCACCTACTGAATATGAAATAAAAACATCCAATACATTTTCCATAGCTAAAATTTCTTCCTTACCTCTAATTATACCAATTGTACCAGGCTTTATAAGAAAGGTGATGTTACAGTAAAAAAAACTAAATCTGGGGTTAACCAATTCTTCAATATCTATACCATCTGTAGAACCAGTTACCGCATGTTGTATCATTAAATCCATTGGGTTGAAGTCTGAGGCATGGTTAATGATCTTATACTCCAAAGAACCCGTTAGTCTGTACCCTATTTCATAAAATACACATTCATTTTTCAAAACAAAAGACTGAATGAATATCATACCATTCTTTATTCCAATAGATCTTAGCATGTTAACAACTTTCTGATGTAAAGAGCTTTGAAAATTTTCCAAATGTATCGAAGGAAAAGAATATGCTACTGGTAAGGGTATAATTTTATTATTGAAGTGCTTAACATGCCTATCACCCATCGCAGTGAGGTAAATTCTACCATCTTGTACAAAATAAAATATAGTAACCTCCTTTGCATTTACATGTGGTTCAACTAAAATTTTGCTCGTAGGAGAAAAGGATAGTACTTTTTCAAAGTTGTCAATTAAATCTGATGGGTTATTGCATATGACAATCCCTCTTCCTCCACTATTATCTGCCGGCTTTAGAATAACTGGATAATTCAGCTTAGATAACTCAATTAAACTAAGAGGATGATTTATTTCATATTCTTCTACAACTGGGATATTAAATTTTCTACATAAATTTTTAAATTCATATTTGTTAGTAAAAACATTGAATTGTTTCCTAGTACCGTAACAAGGCCTATCTGTCTTTTCACAGACTTGTTGATAATAAGGAAGAAGCATATCAACGAATCCCGTTAATATACCGTCAACCTTCTCCGCTTTTACTAAATAACTTAATCCATCTACATCTGTTGTACTAACCATAAAACTCTTATCGGCCTCTTTTTTTGCAGGAGAATCAGGCAAGTAATCCGTAACATAAACACAAAGACCCAGGTTTTTTGCGTGGGTAACGATTTCTTTTAATAAAGCAATTCCCCCTAGTATCAATAATTTTTTGCCGGATAAATTAACCATCGGATTCTTTGATCCTTTCTAAGATAAACACCATTTCATTTAAATCATACCTTTGATCAATTGGTAAAGAAACAATCTGATCTGACAATTCATATTCAACCCATTCTTTATCTAGACTATTAATAACATTAGGCCAGTATAAAGCTGTAAATATTTTATCACTTAACAACTTACTTCGTAATTTTGATCCATTTACAACATGAAATGGATATACCATGGGTACAATATCCGATTCACAGTTAATATTTAAAAGATTATCATATTGTAAGAACTGATGCAAATAATTGAAATTTTTGCGTCTTCTTAATGCTACATTTTTATAGTCAATATTTTTCAAAAGACGTTGTGTTATATTCGACATTCTCCTAATTGGCTGATTGTTTAGCTTTTGATCATTTTTTTTGAATATTGGATAAGATCCCTCAGCCCCATCTTCTATTCTGCCAATTAAATGACCAAAACGTTCTTTTGAAATATCAATCTCAGTGTTAGTATCTAGAATCCGATCCGTATAAAGATATCCACCATCAGGCACCCCAAAAAATTTGCGAGGAGAATAAAACGTATCAGCCCCACGAACTGGTTTTGAATAAAATGCCTGTGCATTATCAATTATCAAATGAGATACTTTATTTGATAACCTATTAATGAAATCATCTTTTATCCCGAAGTAATTAGTATATAAAAAATAATCCTCTTCTTTTAGGGAGTCATAATTAAATACTGGTTCAAGTTTTTCATTAATATGATAAAATTCAGACTTAATTCTAAGTTTATCTACAGGTTCAAGGACAACATCACATGTGTAATAAGGTAAAAATATTTTAGAGATATTCTTCGTCCTCAGAATATATTCGAAAGCGTTTCTTCCTGTGTTTAGCCTAATTGAATCCTTATGGTATTCCTCGCCGTTAGTTAATTCTAGTTCAAAATAACCGCCGATGGGTATATTTAAGCTCATAATCATCAAGCATTTTATAAATACTATCCGGGGAATTAAAAAACATCACATCAACTATTGATAAACCTGCTTCAAAATTATTTCTATGTTGGTTATATTTATTAAGCTTTATATCCAGGAAATTTAAATTTATACCCGATTTTTCATACTTAATAGTATCAAAAAAGTCTCTTCCTCCTATTGGATTTATATACTCAGTTGCATTAAGTTCTTTTGAAATACTTAACGCCCAGTCATCGGGAGCCTGTATTTCCTGAATATTTAATCCCATTTTTGAGAATATGGAATATTTAAAATCAATGCCGAGATAATTGCTTACTTTCTCTAGCCCATAAGTATTTAATTCAGTTATTGAATCAGTTTTAAGACTAATAATGTCATTGACCAAGTCAATTACAATATTAAAGTACTTGGCTTTTCTCTTGTAATGCGTCAATTGTGCTAATATTTTTTCTCTCCACGGTAGTGAATTATTAATTCTTATATCCTTAATAGAAGTCTCTCTACTATGTTTTTCAAGTGGTACTTTAATATACTGCCATCCTTCCTGAGGCTTTAAAATTCTATTCCTTTCAATCCAACCATGCCTTATAAATTGTGGAGTATCAAAGACAACAAAATAATCGGTATATTTTATTAACGCAAAATACCCCAGATAAGGGAGAAAATATGGCTGCATAATAGCAAGTCGCATAGTTAGCTTATTGATTTTATGATTTTTTCAACCACTCCTTCATCTAAATCAGGATAAATTGGCAAGCAAATCACTTTCTCTGAAATATCTTTAGCTATTGCCAGATTTTCTTTTTTTGCTGAAGCTAATCCTCTGTAGGTAGGAAAATCACTTATTAAAGGATAAAAATATCTTCTACCGAATATATTGTGTCCTTTAAGGTGAAGATAAAGCTCATCCCTGCTCTTACCATAGTGTTTTCCATCAATAAAAATTGGGAAGTAGATATAATTATAATCGTCTAACCACGGATAATCAGCTAATAATGAAATACCTTTTATTTGTTTTAACTCCGATCTATATATTTTTGCTATTTTTTTTCTTTTCTCAATATTTTCTTTATGATGTTTAAGCTGAAGTAATCCCAACGCAGCCTGCATTTCATTCATTTTGGAGTTAATCCCCGGGGCCATAACCTTTGTTTCACCTGCAAAACCAAAATTTTTAAGGTAATCGATCCGCTGTTTGGTTTTTTCATCATGACAAACAATGGCACCGCCTTCCATTGTTGTAAAAGGCTTCGTGGCATGAAAACTCAATGTGGAAAGATCGCCGTAATTCAAAACGGAAGTGCCATTCAGGTTAATTCCAAACGCATGCGCTGCATCATAAATAACTTTTAAGCCATAAGTGTCTGCAATTTCCTGTATGCGATCCACATAACATGGATTACCATAAACATGCACGGGGAGAATGGCTGTAGTCTGCGGAGTAATGGCTGCTTCAATTTTCTCTGGATCCATGTTGCAATAGGTTGGCTCGATATCTACAAAAACCGGTTTAATTTTGTTCCACCATAAAGCATGAGTTGTGGCAACAAAGCTATATGGTGTGGTAATCACTTCACCGGTAACTCTCAGTACTTGTAACGCCGTAAGTAACGCAAGCGTACCATTGGCAAATAAAGAAATATGTTTAACTCCCAGGAAATCAGCCATTTCTTTTTCGAGCTGCTGATGGTAAGGACCATTATTTGTAAGTTGTTTGCTTTGCCATATGCTTTCCAGGTATGGCATGAATTCATGCAAATCCGGTAATGATGGTTGTGTAACAAATATTTTATTTTCTTTTTTATCCATAATAGGTCTGATTTTTTCTTACTTCAATTTGAAGAATCCTTAGTATTTTTCTTTTTGATTGATTCTACTTTTTCCAAGATAATTCCTTTTATATAGAAATAATCCCTAAACTTAATCACTTCGCAAATTACAATAGTAAATAATGCCCCTGCAAGAACTTGTATGATCAATTTTACCCAGGGATTAACTGGTAACATATAACCCAATATAAATATTGCAACACTAACCGAAGCAGCCAGAATAAATGAAGGCAATATATCTTTCACTTGTTGTTTTAAAGAATATCCAATGGAACGGCCACTCCAGTAACTGTTCAGATAATAGGCAATAATTGTATTTACCATCATACCGGCAATCATAATTTTTACACCCCAGATGATACCAATAATAATGGCAGGTATAACCAGTATTTTTTTTATTATTTCGAGTTTCAGGAATAAATCAGAACGGCCTTGTACCTGAAGCATATTCAAATTTAAAGCGTGTAACGGGTAAAACATCCCGACAAAACAAAGCATTTGAAGATAAACTACCGATGGAAGCCACTTTTCTCCTATCAGTGCAATGATCATGGGTTTTGCCACTGCCGCCATTCCAAGCATCAGTACAAAGGTAATTAACATGGTCGTGCGTATAAGTCTCTGATAGTTCGTTTTCAACCTTGGAATATCATCTTGAATACTGGATAATACCGGATAGCTCACCTGACTAATTACTGTATTAAGATTTTGTGAAGGCAGGTTTTTAAATGTATCCGCCCGTGTATAAAAGCCTAATTCCTGAGCTGAAAAAAATTTCCCGATTACCAGGTAATATATATTCCTGTAAACAGTATCTATAAGTCCGCTTGCTAATAATTTGGATCCAAATGAAAAAAGTTCTTTAAAGGAACTCACACTGAAAACCAATAAAGGCTTCCAACGGTTCCAAAGCCATAAAAGAAATGAGTTTATTGCCTGGCGGCTAATTTGTCTTATAACCAGGCTCCATACGCCAAATCCTCTGATAGCCATTATTATGGCTATCGTACCGGAAGTTATGGCTGCAATTACCGAAATCTTTGTTTGCAATTTAAAATCTATCCTTTTAGTTAAAATTGTTCTTTGGATAATGGTAAGAGAATCAATAATAAGAACAACTGCCAATAGCCGGATAATTCCAAATAGCTGAGGTTCATTAAAGAACCTGCTTATTGCGGAGGAAGAAAAAAACAATATTAAATAAAAGAGAATTCCTGTTGCAAGATTAAAATAAAAAACAGTAGAATAGTCCCTGTCAGTACAATCAATTTTCCTGATTAACGCGGCACTAAAACCACTGTTTATAAAAGAGGTGGAAATAGCTATGAAAATTGTGATCATGCCTATCAGACCAAACTCTTCAGGAGTCAATAGCCGGGCAAGAATAATCCCAACGATAAAAGTAATGCCATGTGTGGCAATATTATCCACAAAACTCCAGGCAAGTCCGCTGACTGTTTTTTGCTTAAGGTCTGAGGACATTAGCTTACCAAATAAAACTATTAACTGTATTTCCCATACATGATTTTACTTTAAGGCCAGTATCAATTATCTTCTGCTTTATGAAATAACATCTTTCTACCTTATTTGATTCATTATTACAGCTCCGCTTCCTCAGTCACACTTGCAATTGTGCAAATGCCTGAAAAGGAATTAAAAGAATAATCTTATGTAAGCTCACTGCTTAAATAAAAGCAGGATCTCTTCCGGTTGATAATCCTTCAGGAAATCCTTTATATTTTTATCGTCAAACACAAGATACCGGATCTTGCGTTTGATCAGTTTTTCGCATTTGTCAACCAGCCGCATCAGGTATGCTTTGTCAATGGTTTTTCCTACAAATATCAGGTCGATGATCCTGCTGTCGCATCCTTTGGCAAAGTCACCCACAAGGTATACTTCCTGTACATCGCCCAGCTTATTCACTACCTTATCAATGACCTGGTCAATGCCGATGTGTTTGAGTAAGATGTTGTGGATGTCGTGGTACAGGGGGTGCTCTTTGTTCGCGCTGAAATATTTGCGGTTTCCCTTGCTGACTGAGGTGATCAGGTTGGCTTTCTCAAAACGGTTCAGCTCCATGCGGATGGCGTTGGATGATTCGCCGAATTCGCTTTCAAGTCCCCGTAAATAAGATGACGAATTGCTGTTGAGGAAGAATTTCATCAGCAGCTTTACCCTGGTTTTGGATGTGATCAGCGTGTCCAGCATACTGCCGGGTAGATTTTCGTTATTGATTTTGAGTAGTAAATATACTCAATTATTGTTTTCTTACGAACTTTTTTGAAAAATGTTTTCAGAATCTTTAAGTGTCTATTGACAAATATAATTAAAGAACGGAGTGGAAC
>JAFGQQ010000358.1 GCA_016935595.1 Bacteroidales bacterium | reverse complement strand
CGATTGGTTAATTTGATAATAGTCACGCACAGGATCAAAATTAGCTAATGTATACCATAGTAATATGTTTATTTCTTTAAATACTAAGGCTTTATCAATTAATACCATATATAAATTTCTAGTTTGAAGTTTGTTAACTAAATTTTGGATGAATGATTTCATTGAATCTATAATCGATTCGTCAACTCCAATAAGTAATAAAGGGATTCTTTTTTTGATAAAATCGAAATAAACTTTATCAATACCAGGAATTTCGTTAATTTCCGAATATATAGATTCTGAACTTATGAAATTAAAAATTAGATTTCTTTTATCATTTTCTTCTAAAGTTTTACTTGTAGCATCAATACACATTTTTCCACCTAACGAATGATTATTTGAAGCATGATCAAGTACATCTGCTGGTCCTTTACTTATAATTATATCATAAAAAGGATTAACATTTGAAATGATATAATCAAGCAAAGAATTTGAATCATTTATATCAATTTGTTCATCTACAATAACAAGAATCTTGTTAAAGCTCATTTGTCCGGCTCCCCATAATGCATTCATAATTTTATTAGCATGGCCAGGATATTTTTTGTTTATTTTAGCAATCATTAAATTATGGGCAATACCTTCGGCCGGGAGCTTAATATCGATAATATCAGGGGCAATAAAAAGTTTTATAAAAGGTAAAAATAATCTCTCGGTAGCTTTTGTTATCCAATAATCTTCCTGTGGTGGTATACCAACTATTGTTGCGGGATAAATTGCATTTTTTTTATGAGTAATACATGTAATGTGAAATTTAGGATACTTATCTGCCAGGGAATAAAAACCGGTATGGTCGCCAAATGGGCCTTCTTCAATTAAATCTTCATTAGGATCAACATATCCTTCAATAACAATGTCAACATCTTCGGGAACGTAAATATTTTGAGTAATACATTTTACAAGCCTTACTTTTTTCTTTCTAATAAATCCAGCTAGGATATATTCATCTATATTATCAGGCAATGGAGCTGTTGCAACATATGTATACACAGGATCTCCTCCCAAAGTAACAGCAACAGGCATTTTCTTACCAAGCTTTTTATATTCTTCAAAATGTGAAGCCCCTCCTTTATGCCTGTGCCAATGCATACCTGTTTCATTTTTTGAAAACACCTGCATCCGATACATCCCTACGTTTCTTATTCCATTAGTTGGATTATGTGTGTGAACAACTGGCAAGGTTATAAATTTTCCACCATCATGCGGCCAGCATTTTAAAACAGGAAATTTTAAAATATCCGGAGTTAAACTAATAATTTCCTGACAAATGCCTTTTCGATTAATTTTTTTGGGGAGTATCGAATTTAGCTGATTAAGCTTAGGTAGAACTTTTAATTTATTTAAGAATCCAGCTTTTAAATCAGAGAATATTTTTAAAACAGAAATAAAATCCTCTTGAAATGAATCATAGTTTTTTATTCTTAATATAGAGAGCATTCTTTTATCTGACCCAAAAATATTAATAAGCAAAGGAAATTCGGTTCCGTTATTTTCAAATAATAAAGCTTTTCCTCCATCAGGTTGTTTCGATATACGGTCAGTAATTTCAGGAATCTCTAAAACAGGATTAACATATTCTTTTATGCGGATAAGCTCTCCAATTTTTTCTAAATCACCAACAAAATCCCAAAGGTTATTAAAAACCATTTCAACTGTATCAAATAAATATAATTTAATAAATAGATTGCGATACAAATCTAAGAAAATTTACTTCTTTTAGTAACGTATTTGAATATATATGACTAATCCTATCTGAATATATTATATTTTTAAATATTAATTCTTTTCATCTTTCGCTGGTTTTGCTCCATTCATTTTTTAAATTTTTTATAAATCAAGTCTAATATCAAATAAAAATAACTGATGAAAAAATATAATTATTTAGTATTATAAGATTATTATTTCCTTAGTTGTTATTTTTGTTCAAAAATATTTGTAATGGGTAAAATAAAGAAACTTGTTGTTCTTACGGGAGCAGGGATCAGTGCTGAGAGTGGCTTAAGAACTTTTCGTGAAATGGGAGGTTTATGGGAAGAATATGATGTGTATGAAGTGGCTAGTCCGCAGGGTTGGACTGCAAATAAGGAATTAGTATTAAGGTTTTATAATGATAGAAGAAAACAATTATATGAAGTTGAACCTAATGCCGGGCATTTAGGTTTAGTTGAATTGGAGAAATATTTTGATGTGGAAATTATTACTCAGAATATTGATGATTTGCATGAAAGGGCAGGAAGTTCAAAAATATTGCATTTGCATGGTGAAATTAAAAAAGCGCGAAGTACTGTTGATCCCAGCTTAGTTTACGAAATTAAAGGATGGGAATTAAATATTGGAGATAAGTGTGAGAAAGGATCACAACTAAGACCTCATGTTGTATGGTTTGGAGAAGCTGTGCCGGCATTTCAGCAAGCTGTTGAAATTACTGAGAAAGCTGATATTTTTGTCGTGGTTGGAACTTCATTAAACGTATATCCTGCTGCCGGATTAATTGATTTTGTCCCAATAAATTCACCTGTTTATTTAATTGATCCGAATGGGATTGGCGGAGTGATTAGCAGAAAAATTGTATTAATAAAAGAAAAGGCAACAGTTGGAGTTCCCATGCTTATTGAAAAATTAATAAATGAAGGAAAATGAAATATCTAATTTTTTATATATGTTTATTATTTATTTGTTTCCAGATAAACTCCCAATCTTTTAATGGGGGTATTACCGGAGGTGCAACTTTTTGTCAGGTTGATGGTGATAACTTAAGTGGCTTTAACAAACCTGGCAGTGCCGCAGGTTTGTTTGTAAACAGAAATATTTCTGAAAAAATCAGCTATCAATTCGAAATAAAATATATTGAAAAAGGTGCCAGGGCAAAATCGAGCGCTGATAATCCTGTTAAACACATATTATCATTAAAATATATTGAGTTCCCGCTTTCCTGGAGGTATTTATATAAAAAGAAGTATTTAGCAGAAGGTGGAATATACGGAGCATATTTATTTAAAACAACAGTTAAAGATGAAAATGGAGTTGTTGACCAGGGTTTATTAGATCCTTATAAAAAAACAGATTTTGGATTATTTGGAGGAGGTAATTATTTAATTAATAAGCATTTTATTTTTAATATCAGGTATTCTTATACATTAATTAGAATTTATAAAATTCCCGATGGTTCGTCTATCGGTCCCTGGTATCATCGTGGTCATTATAATAATGTAATGAATTTTAGCTTATATTATCAATTTTAGAATTTATTATGCAAGAGAAACAAAAAATTATTGTTGCAATCACAGGGGCAAGTGGAGCCATATATGCAAAAGACTTATTGGAAAAACTTAACTTAATAAAAAATCAATGGAAAGAGGTTGTTACTTTATTCTCAGACAATGGGAAAAGTGTTTGGGAACACGAAATTGGAGAATTTAACATCAACAACTTACCTTATACAAAATTTGAAGTGAACGATTTTTACGCACCTGTGGCATCAGGCTCGGCTAAATATAACACAATGATAATAATTCCATGCAGTATGGGAACATTGGGAAGAATTGCCAGTGGTACTTCAAATAATTTAATAATCCGTGCTGCTGATGTAATGCTGAAAGAAAAAAGAAAATTAATCTTGGTAATTCGTGAGTCGCCATTAAATTTAATTCATATAAAAAATATGAAAATTGTTGCGCAAGCGGGTGCCATAATTATGAATTCAAGCCCGGTATTTTACAGTAAACCTAAAAATATAAATGATTTAATAAGCACTATTACTAACAGGGTATTAGAATTGGCTGGATTTGATGTCGATTGTGAAAGGTGGGGATCAATTGTATAGAATTT
>JAFGQQ010000045.1 GCA_016935595.1 Bacteroidales bacterium | reverse complement strand
TGGCAACATTTATAACTTTAGCATTCATATCTTATTTTTTTACATGGAAAAGCGATCAAAGTTTTGAGTGGTCTAAAGTTATTTCCACTTCTGAGATTATTGTTGATAACTGGGCAGGAAAAACTGGAGCACGTATCGCTAACTTATTTATATATAAATGGTTTGGCCTAACTTCTTTTTTACTGCCATTTATTCTTTTTATCTTAGGATTTAAACTATTAGGAATAAGGTTGCTCCCACTTGGAAAAACAACCCGGATTAGCTTTATAGCCATTATACTTTTTTCAATTACCTTTGGATATTTATGGGGTGATGCAAATGGTATATTAGGAAGTGGAATTGGCGGCACATACGGATTCCAAATATCGAAATGGTTAAATGCACTAATTGGTAAAACTGGTACCGGATTTCTTTTATTAGTCTGCATTTTTGCATTCATTGTTTTTTCATTCGACAAATCATTCTTCTTTATATCACGAATAATCAGAAATTTATTTATTAAAAATATTGATGCCGACATACAAGAAGATGACATTGAACCAGAATTAAATCAGCAGGATGATGATGAAATTAATTTTACTGTGACTGAAAAAGATAAGGAATTAATTACCGAGGACAACGATGATGAAATTGATTTTGAAAGGTTAAATTTTGAAAAAAATAAACAAATAAATGAAAATGATATTGAGCTCACAATTGAACAAAAAAAAGATGATGATTTTCTTACCGATATAAATACTAAAACAGAAGAATTAAAAGACTTTGATCCAACCCTTGAACTTTCAACTTACAAACTACCAACCTTAGAATTATTAGAAGATCATAAATCAGAAGATTCAACAGTAAGCAAAGATGAATTAATATCTAATAAAAATAAAATTGTTGAAACCCTTGCCAACTATAAAATAGAAATAATAAAAATTAAAGCTACCATTGGCCCTACTGTAACTTTATATGAAATTGTACCTGCCCCCGGAATCCGGATTTCAAAAATTAAAAACCTCGAAGACGATATAGCTTTGAGCCTGTCAGCCTTAGGCATTAGAATTATCGCACCAATTCCGGGTAAAGGAACAATAGGGATTGAAGTACCAAATCAACATCCTGAAATTGTGTCTATGAAATCAATCCTTGCTTCTCAGAAATTCCAGGAAACTAAATATGATTTGGCTATTGCTTTAGGAAAAACCATTTCCAACGAGGTATTCGTATTCGATCTGGCGAAAATGCCTCATCTATTAGTTGCAGGAGCAACCGGACAGGGGAAATCGGTAGGTTTAAATGCAATAATGTCATCGTTGTTGTATAAAAAACATCCGGCACAAATTAAATTTATTTTAATCGATCCAAAAAAAGTTGAACTCACATTATATTCCAGAATTGAAAAACACTTTCTTGCGAAATTACCAGATATGGAAGAGCCCATAATTACTGATACACAGAAAGTAATTTATACTCTGAATTCGTTATGTATTGAAATGGACCAGCGATACGATCTGATGAAGGCCGCACATGTAAGAAATATTAAAGAATATAATACAAAATTTATTAAACGGAAATTAAATCCTGAGGAAGGTCACCGATATTTGCCATATATTATCCTTGTTGTTGATGAATTTGCCGATCTTATTATGACGGCAGGGAGAGAGATAGAAATGCCACTCGCCCGTTTAGCACAATTATCCAGGGCAATTGGTATACATTTGATTATTGCTACACAAAGACCTACTACCAATATTATTACAGGTGTTATTAAGGCTAATTTCCCGGCACGTATTGCTTTCAGGGTTACCTCTATGGTTGATTCCAGGACGATACTCGATTCACCCGGGGCAAATCAGCTTGTAGGACGCGGTGATATGTTAATTTGTCCGGGTAGTGATTTAATCCGTATTCAATGTGCATTTATCGACACTCCCGAAATTGAAAGAATTGTTGATTTTATCAGCTCTCAAAAAGGATATCCAAATGCATTTTTGTTACCAGAATATGTTGATGAAAGTGCACCTGATCTTACTGATGTTGATTTACAAAAAAGAGATAGTTTATTTGAAGAAGCTGCACGTTTGGTTGTTATTCATCAACAAGGATCCACTTCGCTTATCCAGCGAAAATTCTCGATCGGTTATAATCGTGCAGGAAGAATTATCGACCAGCTTGAAGCTGCGGGAATAGTCGGACCATTTGAAGGAAGTAAAGCACGGCAAGTTTTATTTGTTGATGAATATAGTTTGGAACAACATTTGAATAACTTAGAAGAACAAATTAACTGATTATTAAAATTTAAATTTTTATTTAATGAAAAAATTGATTAATACTCTTAAAATATTCAATATAATAATTTTTCTCTCATTGTCATTAAATCTTTTTTGCCAGACCGATGAAAGAGCTGATAATATACTTAACCAGTTTTCTGAAAAAACTAAAAAGTTTAATACAATTATCGCTAAGTTTACTTTTCGCCAATTTACACATGATGAAGGTGAAGTTGATAATTTTGATGGAGAAATTTATATTAAAGATAATCAGTATAAACTAACATTTCCGGGAAATGAGATTTATTCAAATGGAAAAACATTATGGCAATATATGATAGATTTAAATGAAGTAACCATAACCAATAAAGAAAAAGATGATGATTCGTTTTTAAATAATCCAAAAAAGATATTTTCAATTTACAAAGAGGAATTTAAATATAAATTTAACAGGGAATTTTCTGAGAATGGGGAACAATTCTATGAAATTGATTTATTTCCTAAAAAGATTGATGAAAGTACATATTCGAGATTAAGACTTATTATAAATAAAAATAATTTGCAATTAATAAGTATTGAATATTTTGGGAAAGATGCCAACAGATTTTTAATTGAAATAGATAATTTTTTAACTAACGAATCCTTGGAAGAGAATTTCTTTAAATTTATACCTGAAAATTATCCTGGAATTGAGATAAGTGATATGAGGTAAAAAATTAAGTATAATATTTTTTTCAACTCAGAGATTATAATTTACTTATCGGGAAACATGATATATTTTATCTGCCAAGCATGATAGATACCACTTATCCTTCTTTCATAAAACTCTTGCCTCTTTATATTTTTATTAATTATTTTCATAAGAACTGAACCAATTATTCGATCAATTAATTTCTTGCGGTAAAACTCAATTTTAATAGTATCAATAATAAATTTTGCTTCGGAATAGTGTGAAGGGAATTTCCTTGTAGCAGGCTGATTATTTTCATTAACAAAATAATACATAGTATACAATCCAAAAAACCGGCAATGTGTTGGATCGGAAAAGCCAAGAACATTCGAAAAGTGCGGCACAATAATTTCAATTTTTCCTCCTGGTTTTGTAATTCTGTATATTTCCTTAAGCAATGGAAGAAATTCTTTTATATGCTCCATAAGATGCCTGCTATAGATATGCTCAACAGAATTATCCGGTATTAAATTAAGGGATTCATTTAAATCAGCAATAATGTCAATCCCTTTCATTTCTGCAATATCAATTGAATAAAAATTATCTTTTACATTCCCCCCACTTCCTAAATCGAGTTTTAAAGGTTTTCCATTTTCAATATCTTTTAATATTTGTGGATGTATTATTTTCATTTAATAATAAGGTTATTGAGTAATTATAACTTTTCGAATGAATCATTTTATTTGTTAATCTTTTCTAATAAACCTGGTCATTATTACTCCGTGCCCAGGGATTCTGATTTTAAGTGATTCATTGATTACACCAATATCTTTTTGCCTCCATAAATCCCTGATAATAAAATTACCTTCCAAATTCAAATCTATTAACATAAATTCATATTCAATGATTTCTTCTCCCCTGTTAAAGAATCCCAAAGCTGTTGAACCATCTTCTAATTTTTTACTCCATGCTTCAATATTGCCATCTTTAAAAATACGAGTCGCCTGTTTTCCTAATGGATCTTGATTTACTGCCAAAACTTCGTCATTAGTCAATAAACCTAATGTAAAATCATCAAGTTTGGTTAAATCACAACCAAGCAGCAAAGGTGCAGATAATAAACACCAAAGGCTAATATGCGTGTATTGTTCATTAACAGTTAGTCTTGTAGGATGAATATTTTCTCCCCAACCGAGCCATCCAACCACCAGCATATCAGGATCGTTCCAATGTCCTGGTTTAGCATATTCAGCTTTTTCGTGCTGATTAAAACCTATTTCACTCATGCTTTCCCATGTATCAACTATATCACCAGTTGTCCGCCATAAATTCCCACCAACCTCTTCACCCCATTTCCAGACTTCTCCCATGCCGTATTGACAAATGCTGTAAACCACATCTCGTTTTGGATAACTCAAAGCTTTGCTCATATATATGTATGGTTTTTGTAATTCCTTCAGGCTATTGTCTTTTGCAATCTGGTTATAACTGCACCAGTCATACTTAACGTAATCGATCCTCCATTTATACCAGGTCCAAATATCCCAATATTCATAATTATAACTGCCAAGGTACCCGCCACATGTTCGGGGACCAGGGGAAGAGTAAATGCCTATTTTTAAACCTAAAGCATGAACATGATCAGAAAGTGCCCTCATGTTCCGGAATTTTTCGTTTCCTAACAATTCACCTTCAGGAGTACGTGCAGGAGCTTCCCATCCGTCATCAATATTAATATATGTCCAGCCGTGATTTATTAATCCGGATGACTTCATACTTTTTGCAGCCTGGTGAACCTTCGCCGAATCAACGCTTAATCCCCATACATTCCAGCTATTCCATCCCATTGGAGGTGTGAGGGCAATTTTATTGCCAACAATAATTTTTAAATTTTTTCTGTCAATTCCCAGTTTGTTTTTAGCGATAAGGGTTGTATTATATTCATCAGGAATAAATAATTTTCCCGAGATCATTCCTGTTATTGAATCCAACATTAATCCATAAGGAAGTCTTTCGGTGTAAAACCTCATTGGCCTTTCCCCCGTAGCAGCAATAGTATATATAAATGGAGATTCGGGTTTGACTCCAAAAACTTTTGCTCCATTAATTTTCGGCGTTTTTGGTGGTTCCGGAGTTAAAATATTAGGTACTTCTTCTACATAAGTATTAATTATTCTGGAATTTTTTTCCCTGAAAGTATATTCAGCTAAAAGCATATCCTGATCGCTTATATAGAAATTAAAAGGGATAGAGGTCTCCTCATTTGACCTAAGTTTTATTTTCATCAGCTTTTCAAATACAATTGTATCTTTTTCAACATTTATAATACTAATTTTTAACAAACCTTCAAACTTATGTTTTACAGAAATATTTTTGATTTTCAGGTTCTTTGATAAATGATTCCTCGATTTAAATATAAAAGGTTGGGCATTTGCATTAATAATTAAATAATCTTTTATATCAAGCATGCTTATGCTTTTTTGTTTCGAATACATGCCACCGTCAATCATATGGTCGTGCACCCTCACAGCTAATGTATTTTCTTTGTCCCAACGTATTCTTGCATCATGAACATTTAATTTATAAACACGGTAATAGCTATAGGCTGAAGAGTCATATTCAAAAGAATCAATTTTACCAGACTTTTTATAAGGAATAATTTTCCCGTTCTGGCCGATTAATTTGCCATTTATAAAGGTTTGATCAGTATCGTCAATTTTTCCAAGCACAATTTGAATACTGTCTTTTAAATATGCCCTGATTTTCATGCTGTAAGGCAGAAAGAATTTAATCCTGTACCAGGCATACCCATCATAACCTTCATGTCCTTGTTTCTCCCAGTAAACAGATGGATCAATATTATCCCAGTTCGAATCGTTAAATTCAGGATTTGCCCATTCCAAATTATCACC
>JAFGQQ010000357.1 GCA_016935595.1 Bacteroidales bacterium | reverse complement strand
TTTTGCTTCTTTTTTATGGCTCCAGTAAGGCAGGGCTGCCGGATATTGTTTATATGAAGGTACCCATTCTCCTTTTTCCGGTTTGCCAAACCTGAATAATCCGGTCGCAACAGATTTGGTTACATAAATAGTCTCAACATATTTGCCATCCAAATCTTCCATCCAAAACACAAACGAAGGATGGTTAAATGCCTTCCCTTTTTCAAAATTTATAACCATTTGAACAGGCCCGTCTTGCTTTTCCAGACGGATTATTTCATTTTTTTCTTCTTTATTTACTTTTAAAGAATGGCATGCATTTATAAGTATAAATATTAATAATGCTGGTAATATAATTAATCTTCTTTTTTTCATGGTTATGTATTTTTAAAATTCAATAATAATACCAAGAGCAGGCACAGGTATAGCGCTGACTTCAGCAACTAGGTATTTAAGTTTGTATCGCTCAATTCCAAAAGCATCTGTAAATATAACAGGGTTTCCATTTGAATCTGTCTCGCGGACAAGAATATCCTGTGCATCACCTTTCGACAGGTAAGCATTTTGTAAATCAAAATAAGCCATTAATGTCCATTTTTTAAAGAAATAAGATTTGTCTATCCTGATATCGAGTTGATGATAAGGTTTAAACCGTTTTGAATTGAAAAGATTATAATCAAATGTGGCTCTTCCGGAAATATCCCATACGGCTTTAATACTTGAATAATTTTCATCGTAGGGAGTATAAGGGGCGCCTCCCGAAAATTTCCATTTAAAACCCACATCCCAGTCTTTGCCAAAACTTCTAGTGCCACTAATATTAAAAATATGCCTTATATCCCAGGATGACGGAATATATTTATCGGTTTTGTCTTTAAATTCGCTCCAAAATAAGGTGTAGGAGGTAATTAAATTAAAACCAAAGATGTTTTTATTGCGGTAAAAAAACTCCATGCCGTATGACCTGCCCTGTGAAGTCGAAACTACCTCTTCATCGCCATAAGTACCGAAATCACCTCCCTTACTAGCTAATGAAATTGAGTCTCTCACTGAAAAAGGATAGTTATTGTAATATTTAAAAAACCCTTCGAGTGTAAACTTGGAAGCTTCAGTTGGCAGAAATTCGATACCGCTTACAATGTGGTCGGCTGATATATAAGTTATATTATTTTTTTTATTAATAAATTCCCCTTGTAAATTTTTAAACCCTAATGCTGTATATGGCGGTAACTGGTAGTATCGTCCAACGGTAAAATTCGCCGATAATTTTTCAGTTATGGCATATGAGCTTGAAAACCTGGGAGATAACTGGTCAAGTAAATTATTTGTGCTTTTTGAATAATTTGTGGCATCTGTCCTTATGCCTAATGAAAGATTTAATCTTTCATCGTATACCTTTTTACTGGCCTGTGCAAAAAGGCCGTATTTAATTAGTTTTAAAGATGATTCATAGGTAAAATTGTAGGGTTGTTCAAAAACAATAATTTTACTGTAGGTGCTGTTATAATACTTATTGTATTCAATTCCGGCGCCATAATTTAGTTTTATTCCGTTTGGCATGTTAATCAGGTTCTCGTAACGAAATTTGTTTTCGATTTCATCCGAATCATAATCGAGGGTTTTTAAAGAATCAGCAACAATGTTATTTTTATATTTTATTTGTTTGTTATTTAAATAATTCCGGCTAATTACCCAAGTATTAAAACCATTATCGCGATAATGTTTATAAACTGCTCCAATGGCATAATTCCATTGGTCGTTATCGGGAAGGTAATCGAGTATATAACGCTGGTATTCTGTTTCATTTGCATCGAGGTTTAATTGATTAAAATCTAAAGCTCCCAAACTTATTATTGAAAGTTCATCTTTCGGGCTGAGTTTTATTTTATATTTTACCTGGTAGTCGTTGTAAGTAGGTAAAAAGGGCAATCCGATTACTGAAAATAAAAATTGGAGATAAGACCTTCTGGCAGAGAATATTATAGATGAATTTTCTCCTGTCGGCCCATTAAGGGTTAAAGCAAGATCAGAAGCACCAAGAGTGGCTCTAGTTTTAAATTTGTCGGGGTTTCCATCAAGTTGTTTGAATTCAAAGACTGAACTCAGTGAATTATATCTGGATGCAGGAAATGCACTGGAGTAAAATTCCACTTCCCTTATAAAATCAACGTTTAGAATGCCAACTGGTCCGCCAGAAGCACCCTGGGTGGCAAAATGGTTTAAATTTGGGATTTCAATTCCATCTAAAAAAAACCTGTTTTCGCCGGGTCCACCGCCACGGACGATTAAATCGTTGCGATAAGAAACAGTCGGCGAAATTCCGGGCAATGATTGTATTACCTTGGAAATATCGCGGTTACCGCCCGGATTTTTTTCAATTTCCTGAATTCCTAACCTGCGTAACGAATTTGGGCTTTCTTCTTTTTTTCTGAAAGCTGAAGCGGTTATTACTACTTCATCAAGTTTTACAAGAGATTCGGTTAGCGGAATATCAATAAAAACAGATTTTGCATTGGTAACCAGTATTTCATCGGAGACATAAGGATCATAGCCTACAGACGATACTCTTAATTCAATATAACCGGGGGCTATACCGGTAAATATAAAATTGCCGTCAAAATCTGATGCAGCGCCAATATTTGTCCCCCAAATTACAATATTTGCAAAGGGTACCGGTTCATTGTTTTTTACATCATAAACCCTTCCTCTTATTGTTCCATTTTCAACGGTTTGGGATTTCAGTGTTGCTAAAAGCATTACTAAAAATAAAAACTGTGTAGTTATTTTTTTTGCCATTTTTTTATTTGTGTTTTTTAAGAAACAATAAAAGCATTAAGTGGTTCATTTTTTGTTTAATTATTTTAGTTATTTTTTAAACAAAACTTTTAAAATAATTTATTTCTTTTTGAAAATCAATCTCAGGGTGTTTTTCTTTGATTGAGTTAATTATTTTTAAGTTATTCTCGATAAATTTTTTAAATTCATTCGTGTTTGTATTAAAAGGCTTATGGTTTAAGGCGTTAATTATATTCATGATTTCCGGAAGAAGTTTTTTCGCTTTTTCATCCAGGTATATTTCGGAGAATTTATCCCAAATATAATCCACAGCCATTTGGTTAGGGTGAAGCATATCTGCTTCGTAGAAACGGTAATCGCGTAAATCGTCCATCATTATTTCATAAGCCGGAAAATATGTACATGCGGGATTATTTTTAATAATTTCATGAATTGCAACAAATAAAATTGATTTACTAAGCTGGTTCCCTTGTGCCCCGTCTTTCCAATGTCTTATAGGGCTTACGGTAAAAACTATTTTAAGATTCGCATTCAGTTGTAACAGCTTGTTAATTAATAAATTGTATTTATCAACTATTTCATCAACAGAAAGTATTTTATGGTTAAATTCTTTAGCGGGTATTTTATGGCAGTTGGCCACAACAGAACCGGATTTTTTATTGATGTAAATACGGGCAGTTCCAAATG
>JAFGQQ010000356.1 GCA_016935595.1 Bacteroidales bacterium | reverse complement strand
CCGGTTGAACCAAAATTATCCTAATCCTTTTTCAACAGAAACCAGCATTGGTTATAATCTTTTAGTTCCTTCCAATGTTAATTTATCCGTATACGATATGAACGGTAAAAAAATAAAAACCCTTGTGACCATGCAACAACCTGCCGGCGAGTATAAACAAAGCTGGGATGCTACGATGGATAACGGATCAATTGTACCTCCAGGAGTATATTTGTTATCACTCGAAGCTTCAAATAAAAACCAGGTAATTAAGCAAACCAAAACACTAATTTTCGAAAAGTAAATAGATTGAATTTAAAAAAATATGTACATGATGAATTCCGTGAGAAAATTATAAAAAGTTAACTTTATGATAAATAGAAAACTATGTATAGAAAAAAACTTGTTAAGGCGGTAATGATATTAATTGTATCTGTTTGTTTTTCTCATTTTAATTGTAAAAAAGGATCCAATGAAACCGAGGGAGGTATAAAAGGAGTTGTAACAACAAAGGACAAGGAGACAGATGCAATTATTCATTCGGCATATATTTTTCATAATGACACATTAGTAGCTACAACGGATGAATTAGGTGAATACTTTATTACATCCCTGATTGAAGGGAAATATACCCTTACCTGTTCTGCCCTGAATTTTCGCGATACAGTTCGGCAAGTGAAAGTAGTTGGAGGAGAAACGGTTACCTGTAATTTTTCATTGCAACCCGATAATAGTAAGGGTATATTGGTTGGAGAATTCCAGGATTTGGCAGTTTTTAATGATTCTCTTATTAGTAATCCTGAATTGGCAGAATGGAATGAACAACAGATTTACAATGCCGCTACCGGTGCTACTATTCAAATAAAGTGGTTTCCTGATTTTACAGGTAACAGGGTAGTATATTTAGGAGACGACTCGATTGGTTTTTCAGATGCATTTGGTCAATATGCTTTTGCCATTCAGAGCGGGACCTATTGTTTTACAGGTAAGTGTAAAGGATATATGAGCAAAACCCATGTTGTTATCATATTACCAGATACTAAAACATACCTGAATTTTTTCTTAGAACGGGAATAATCGGAAGACCTGATTTTTTCTTGACGTATTCTTGCATCATTTATGAGATTCACACTTATTTATTCAAAACAATTAAAATAATTTTAAAAAAAAGAAATTAACAACTTATACCCGAAGAAGGGAGGTTTATATTTTAAATTGCCTGCAGATTTACCAACTTGATGATTAATTTTAATAGTTTTGCAAAGCTACATTTTAGGCAAATTAATTTAGATGTGATTAAAGAAAATTATAATTGGGATTTGATAGCAGACAACTATGAATAAGTATTTAACGAAACTTTCAAAGGCAATTCAAAAAAATAATAGAATTAAGCGCTCTGTTTATTTTAGTTTTATTTTATTGGTATGTTATTCATGTTCTGTTCAGGGTCAATCTTTAAGTCCTGAAACGGTTTATAGTTATAATTCGGAATTTAAAAAAGCCAATGGAATTGACCATAATTTAATTAACGGTTACCAGTATATTAAATTATATCTAAAAGCTAATGGACATGCTTTTTTTGATAAAGATGAATTTTTACCGGGTAAAATTATAATAAATAATAAATTATATAACGATGTATATTTAAAATACGATATTTTAAATCAAAATGTAATATTACTATATAAAAATTCATTTGGAGGAAACAATCAAATAGTTTTACATAATCATGCAATTAATCAATTTGAATTAAAAAATAAAATATTTGTAAATTTATTATTTCCCGAAATTGGAAATAAGTATTTTCAAGTTATTAGCAACAGCACCATAAAATGTTATTATTTATGGTATAAAGAAATAAGAAATACAAGTTGGTCAATAGATAGTTATTATGAATATTCAGATCAAAGAAAAAAAACATATCTCTTAATAAATGGGGAATTACTCCGATACAGGGGAAACATATCTTTTATCAAACTATTCCCGAAAAAAAAACAGGAATACATTAAACAATATATTAAAACAAATGCAATAAAATTAAAAAAAGCTTCAGATAAAACAGTTAATGAACTTATTATATATTGCGAAAATCTTATAATTGAAGGTTAAAATAAAATGCTTAAAAATATTTACCTCTTATTATTGCTAAATGTATTTGTTTCCATTTATGCCCAAAATGAAAAATTATATTTAAAATGTAATTATGAAAATATTTCATTTGTTGATTTTACCAAGGAAATGGAAACTAATTATGGAATTAAGTTTTATTATCTTGAAGAATGGGTTGAAAATATTAAAATAACAGTAAAAGGTGACAGCCTGGTTCTGGAAGATATTTTTAAATCAACTATTGGCAATTCAGGATTGTTTTATTTAATCAACGAAAATAACGAGGTTTTTATAACATATAAAGAACCATTAATTCCTAAATTGGTCCAATATAAAACAACCCTTGACAATGAGGTTGAAGAAGAGAATTATGCAAGTGAAAATGGCATATCTGAAACTGAAAAGACTTATCTGGAAAGCCGTAAGGCTGTTCTAGTTGAAACCATTGTTATTGGTAAAAAAAGTGAAGTTTTTAAAGATAAAACAGTTTTTGTAAGTGTAAAAATTAAAGATATTGAAACAGGCGAACCATTAATTGGCGCAACCATATATTTTGAGGAAATTTTTAAAGGCTGCGTTACTGATTTAAATGGACATTTTTCAATTGCACTAAAACCAGGGAAATATAATGCTACAGTTAACTGCCTTGGTATGAAAGAAATAAAATATATATTAGAAGTATATGCAAGCGGGCCCATAGAAATTGAAATGGAAAAAACCTTAATACCAATTGATGAAGTTACTATTAAAGCCGACCGTTATCATAATGTCAAAGGTATGCAAATGGGTTTTGAAAGGATTTCGGTTAAAGAAATTAAAAAAATACCGGTAGTTTTGGGTGAGAAAGATGTTTTAAAAATTGCTGCCATGCTGCCGGGCGTGCAAAATGTTGGCGAAGGTTCGGCAGGTTTTTATGTAAGGGGCAGTTCGGCCGACCAAAATATGTTTTATATTAATAAAGTTCCTATTTACAATACTGCCCATTTATTTGGCTTTTTTACATCATTTAGCCCTGATATAGTAAATAATTTTTCATTTTATAAAAGTAATCTTCCAGCACAGTATGGGGGAAGGCTATCATCATTTTTTGATATTACCGCCAAACAAGGGAATAAGAAAAAATATACTGCCAGGGGTGGCATAAGTCCTGTTACTGGCCATATTGCAGTGGAGGGACCAATTAAAAGGGATCACAGCTCATTTATTGTAAGCGCCCGCTCTACATATTCCGACTGGCTATTATCAAGGCTTCATGACCCTGACTTAAGAAATAGTAATGCACGTTTTTATGATCTTGCTTCAAATTTTATATTCGATTATGACGAGAACAATTTAATAAAAGTATTTGGCTATTACAGTTTCGATAAATTTTCACTAGCTTCAAAAAACCAATATGAATATTCAAACAAAGGATTATCCGTAAATTGGTGGCATCAATACTCAAATAAACATCATTCCGAAACATCGATAATATATTCCAATTATTCTTATTTTAACCTTGACAGTGTTCATAAAATAAATGCTTATCAGCAGCAATATAAAATTAATCATCTCGAATTTAAAACGGATTTTTCGTATATACCCATTGAAAATCATATAATAAGTTATGGAATTAATTTTATAAGATATTATTTAGACCGTGGAATTATAGAGCCTGTTGGTAGTTTATCCGAGCGTGTACACGAAGATTTAGGTGCCGAAAACGGTATTGAATCGGCAATTTACCTCGCTGATGAGTATAAAATTACAAAATTGTTAAGTATTTATGGTGGTATAAGATATAGTTATTTTGCTTTTTTAGGTCCTAAACTGGTATATGAATACGAAGCCGAAAGCCCTAAAACCGATCCGTATGTTATACGTTCCGATTATTATGAGAAAGGAAAATTAATAGAAGATTATTCGGGACCAGAGTGGAGGGTATCGGCAAATTTTAGTACCGGGCCAAACAGTTCAATAAAAGTGTCATATAACCGCACCAGGCAATATATGTTTATGTTAAGCAATACAATAGCCATTTCGCCTACCGATCAGTGGAAATTATGCGATTTTAATATCATTCCCCCAATTAGCGACCAGGTATCATTTGGTTATTACAAAACTATTTATAACCCAAGTATTGATATCTCGACCGAAATTTACTATAAAGAAATGGATAATATAATTGAATACAAAGACGGGGCTGACCTGATTTCAAATAAATATGTTGAACGAGATGTTTTACAGGGAAATCAGGAGGCTTACGGGTTTGAATTCATGGTAAAGAAAAACAGTGGTAAACTTACTGGATGGTTATCATATTGTTATTCAAGATCATTTATTTCAGTTAACGGTAAATATCCATGGCAAAAAATAAACAATGGAATTACTTTTCCTTCTAATTACGATAAACCAAATGCTTTAAATTGTATACTGAATTATAAATTAAACAGAAGGTTAAGCTTATCTTCAAACATTGTTTACAGTAATGGGCGACCTATTACTTACCCGATAGCTATTTTTTATGTTAACGGTTTGGAACAGGCATATTATTCCGACCGTAATAAATACAGGATACCCGATTATTTCAGGATTGACATTTCGGTGAATGTTGAAGGCAACCTGTTAGCAAAAAAACTTACACACAGCTATTTTATGTTTAGTATTTACAATTTAACAGGACGAAAAAATGCATATTCAGTTTATTTTCAATCAGATGGAGGTCAAATAAACGGTTATAAATTATCCATATTCGGAATTCCTATTTTTACGCTTTCATGGAATTTTAAATTAGGTAATTATTCAAGCGATTAAAATTATGATAAAAAAATATTTAATATTTTATTTTTTTTGCTTGCCTTATTTCTTTTCTGGAAAGGAAGTTAAAGCTAATTCTTCATTTGAAGGAAAATACCCTGAAATATTAAATGAAAAATTAGTATTGTTTACTGACAGGAACTATTATGCTGTAAATGAATTAATTTATTTTAAGGCTTTTAATACTAGCCATCCGTTAATAAAAGAGAAAAGCTGGAGTAAAGTTTTATATATTGAATTGTTAAATGTTGAGGGGATATCTGTTTTTAAAGGAAAATATAACTTTTTTACATCAGGCGGAAACGGCTTTGTTAAAATTCCCGATAATTTGCCAACAGGCAATTATTACTTAACAGCTTATACCAAATGGATGCGTAATTTCTCCCCGGTTCATTTCTCCTATGTAAAATTAAAAATTATTAATCCTAAAAAATTCAATAATACTAAAATTATTAATATAAAATCCGACACATTAACTAAAAATCAACAAAACAAATTAATATTTGATGATAAAATCATAGATTGTACAACCAATAAACCTAATTATTCAGCACGAGAAGAAGTAGTTGTTACTTTTAAATTTCCTGAAACATGGGAGTCTATCCGAAATAACTATTGTATTTCAGTTATTAAAAAAGCAGCCGTTGATACCAATAATTATGGTATTATTGAAACAGGGATAACCGTAAATAATAATTCTAATGGAAATAATTATATTCCTGAGATGTACGGCATTTCTATTTCAGGAAAAATAATTGATAAAAACAATAAAACTCCTGTTAGTAGTGAAAAAGTTAACCTTTCGGTTTTAAGTAAAAATTTTAATTATTTTGATACACAGACCGATATGAACGGAAGTTTTATTTTTTCACTCCCTGCCATGTGCGACAATAAGGAAATTTATATAGGCTGTGAAAATATAAATCAATTACCAGTAGAAATCCTGATTGACAACGATTTTTCATCAAAATCAGTTTCTTTTAATGATTTATCCTTTCAACTATCAGGAAATGAAATAAAATTTGCTGAAGAAATAATGTTCAACATGCAGGTTAATAAAGCTTACAACAATTCTAAAATAAATTATATTTGTAATGATACTGCTGAAATACCTTTTTATGGTTCTCCATCGAACACTATTTATATAAAAGATTACATTGAATTACCTACCCTTGGTGAAATATTTTTCGAACTGGTTCCTGATGTACTCTTGCTAAAGAAAAAAGGTAAACCATATTTACAGGTAGAGGGCAAAATAAAAAATTATCCTGGTTTTGCTATTTATAAACCTTTAATTTTTTTAGATAAAATACCGGTATATAATGTTGAAGATATATTAAAATTATCCCCTGCTAAAATCAGCCATATTGAAGTAATTAACGAAATTTATGTTAAAGGGGAATATATATATGGTGGAATTATAAGTATTTTTAGTCTTAAAGGTGATTTAGCAGGAATTAAATTACCCGAAAATTCAATAATTATAAATTTTAACGGATTTATTCCGCAATTTAACTACAATTGGCCGGAAGAATATAATAGAAAAGAAAATATACCCGAATACAGGAACTGTTTGTATTGGAATCCTGATTTTATTGGCCAATCAGGATCAATTGAAAAGATTAGATTTTTTACTTCGGATGTAAAGGGCGAATATCAAATATTAATCAGGGGCATTTCAGGTGATGGGAAAATTATTGAAGGCAAAGCCAATTTTATGGTTATTTAATTATTTATAATTTATATAGAACGTATTATGCGAATATTTAAAACAATAGTATACCTAATGTTATTTACAATTGTAACTAACTCTTGTATTGAACCTTTTATTCCAGATATAGAAGACAATAATGCTATGCTTGTGATAAACGGGACTTTAACTAATGAAGAAGGGTTTCAATATGCCCAAGTATCGCGGACATCATCATATAATGAACAAACATATAAACCTGTCAATGATTGCAACGCAAAAATTGTTGATGGCAAGGGTAATGTTTTTGAAATGGAAAAATATAGTGAAGGTAAATATAAAACATGGATCGATCAGCAATATCTTGAAACAGGCAATATGTTTAAAATAGAAGTTATATTAGAAAATGGAAAAAAATATGTTTCGGATTATGATACATTGCTTGTCTGCCCTGAGATAGATTCAATTTATTATGAAAAGAAAATAATAGAATCCGATGATCCTTTACTATCTTCAAATGAAGGTATACAATTTTATATCGATTTTGATGCAAGTGGGGAATATGCCAGAAATTACAGGTGGGAATTAGTTGAAACGTGGGAATATCATTCATCATTTCAATATATAAAAGCTTATTATTTCAACAT
>JAFGQQ010000355.1 GCA_016935595.1 Bacteroidales bacterium | reverse complement strand
ATATCAATATGTGTTGCCATTATTTTATTTGATGGCGGATTGAATTTAAATCCGGGCGGATATAAAAAAGCCCCACGGATTATTATGAGGTTATTAACTATTGGCGTTTTAATTACATGGCTTGGAACTGCAATATTAATTAATTATTTATTTCATTTTCCTGTTTCATTTTCCCTGTTATGCGGAAGTTTGATTATAGTTACCGGACCTACGGTAATTTCTCCTATTTTAAGAAATTATAAAATAAAAGAAAAACTTCACCATATTCTTCACTGGGAAAGTGTTTTAATTGATCCTATCGGTGTTTTTATCGCTATTTTATGTTTTGAATGGTATATTGAAGCCGGGATGATTGTTACTCATATCTGGATTTTTAGTTTAAGAGTTTTAATTGGAATTGCCATTGGAATAACCGGCGGATTTTTTATTTACTGGTTAATTCAACGAAAATGGGTTCCGGATAGACAAACCAATATTTTTGTTTTTTCCTCTGCCATTTTACTATTCGGATTATCAGATATGTTTATCAGTGATTCAGGCATACTTACAGTTGTTATTGCGGGTTTTGTTTTAGGCTGGAAAAAACCGGATAAATTAAAAAAAATCAGAGAGTTCAAATCAGAAATATCAGAGCTTGCTATTGGCATATTATTTATTTTACTTGCAGCACGACTCAATCTGAAAGATTTTATTAACCTGGGAGGAAATGGTTTAATCCTGATTGGATGCGCAATATTTATAATAAGACCTTTAAATATATTTTTGAGTTCAATCAATACTTCATTAAAATTCCGTGAAGGATTATTTCTTTCCTGGATAGCTCCAAGAGGTGTGGTTGCCGCTTCAATGGCGTCTTTGTTTGCTTTAAAATTACATTCTTCAGGAAATAAAAATGCAAATTTTATTGAAATTTTTACATTCAGCATTATTATAATTACCGTCATTTTCCAGGGTGGAACAGCCGGTTTTCTGATAAATCTTTTAAAACTGAAAGCAACTCGAAAAAAAACCTGGCTAATTGTAGGAGCAAATGAATTTTCAAGGGAAATTGCCGATATACTTGAAAATAATTCAAACCAAAAATGTTATTTTATTGATGCAAACTACGATGCTGTGAATGAAACACGTATTAAAGGCTTTGATGTTTTCCAGGGAAATGCCCTTGAGGAAGAAACATTACCTGAAGATATTATTTCGGGAATAGATAATGTTTTGGCGCTAACTGATAATAAGGAAATTAATTTAAAAATATGCGAAAAATGGTATTCGTTATTAAAAAAAGGTAACTTCTTTTACTGGTCACAGGAAAGACTTAATGAGCTTTCTACAAAAAAAATATCCTGCAAAGCGGTTTGGAATAATCTGGCAAAGCCATCAGAAATATCATATGATATTAAACAAAAAAATATCAATTTAACCATTAATAAAGTTCAATATTTACAAAATCATCATACTTATAAAGTATTTCCACTATTATTTCTTAATGATGATAATGTTCAAATATATTCAGATGAGGATGAAAAAAATAAAAATTCACAGGTTTTATTTCTAGAATATGAAAAATAATTGACCTTTAATATTTTTTAATTCATCTATTTTTTTCATCAGCTTACCGATTTTTTATTTATCAGTAATTATACGAAATATACTTTTAACACATCATTTACAAAAATTGAAAACATGTTGAGAAACATTTTATACTATGGAAACTTTTTTTGTAATTTTGTTTCCTGAGTTTATAAAATAAAATATATGCAAGAAGAACTAAAACAAATTGTTGAAAAAGTTAGAAGTCTCTACAACAAATATGGTATAAAAAGTGTTACAATGGACGATGTTGCCAGGGAACTGGGAATATCAAAAAAAACACTTTACCAGTATGTGCAAAATAAAGACGAAATGGTTGAAAAAGTTATTGAATTATACGAATTGGAACACGAAGAATACTTTAAAAAAATGCAATCGAAAAAACTTAATGCCATCCAGTCTTTATTATGGGTTAATCAATTAGTACTAAAAATGTTAAAAGAGCATAATCCAAGTATGCAATATGATTTAAAGAAATATCATCCTGAGGTCTATTATAGAATTAGTAAAAGAAACCAGGAAAAAATGTACCAGTCAGTTCTCAACAACATAAAACAAGGTAAAGACGAAGGTTTATACAGGGAAAACATAGATGAAGAAATAATAGCTAAATTATATGTATTGAGACTTGATTCACTTACAAATCTTGATATTTTTAAGCGAGAGGAAATGATGGATGCAAAATTTGCAGATCAAATGCTGGAATATCATATACGCGGGATGGCCAGCGAAAAAGGAATTAAAGAATATATAGAATCGAAAAAAACTTTTATTAATGAAAATAACACACAGTGATATGAGATCAAAAATTTTATTAGTAGTATTTATACTTTTATCGGTTAAAACTTATTTTTTACAGGCACAATCCGGTGAAATCTATAACTTCTCTTTAGAAGAAGCCACAAATTTTGCGCTTCAAAACAACAAACTGATAAAAAACGCGAAACTTGCTGTTCATGCAAGCGAAAAACAAAAATGGCAGACTATTTCACAATATTTGCCTCAGGCAAACGTATCAATGGATTACATTGATTATTTTAATTATGAACTGGAATTTAGCTTTGGCGGTGGAGGCACTACGCCAGATATAAACTATGCTTTACTTGATGCAGGTGACCAGGAAATATTAAAACTCCTTCAGGGTATCATGGCACCTTCCGAACCCACAAAAATTGTACTGGATAATTCAGCAAGTGCAAAATTCCAGGTAAACCAGCTTATATTAAACGGACCATTAATCATTGCTATCAATTCGGCTAAAATTGCACAAAAATTATCTGAACAAAGCCTTGAAAAAACACAGGAAGATGTTAAAATGATAATAATAAGTGCTTATTATGGAGTTCTATTAACAAAAGAAACCTTAAATATTCTTGACAATAATATCAGAAATTTACAAAAAAATGTTGAGCAAAGCCAGGCTGCATTTAAAGCCGGAATTATTGAATCCTCTGATATAGATCAAATTAAAATTGCTTTAGCCAATCTTCAAAATTCATATAATTCAATTGAAAGAAACCTTGAGGTTAGTAATAATATGTTAAAATTCCAGTTAGGGCTTGAATTGAATTCACAAATAATATTAACAGATTCTCTTGAGGGATTTATTAAAAATCTCGATGCTCAAAATATACTTTTAACTCCTTTTAACATTGAAAATAACATAGATTACCAAATTTTAACCACACAGGAACAGCTGACCCATAATATGGTCAATATGCAAAGGGTAAATTATCTGCCAACAATTGCGGGATTTTATAGTTATAATGAAAAAATTATAACTACCGACTTTGATATGAATCCCAAGAATCTGGCCGGAATTAGTTTATCGTGGCCTGTTTTTACAAGTGGTTTGAGAAATGCTAAAATACAGGAAGCAAAAATTAATCTTGAACAAATTAAAACGAGCAAGGACATGGTTAATACACAATTAATCCTTCAGGAAAATCAATACCGCTCTAACTTAAAAAGTGCAGTTGATAATTACGAGGTGCAAAAAGAAAATATGGATTTGGCAAAACGGGTATATGAAAATTATGAAAGAAAATATAACCAAGGTATAATTTCAAGCCTTGAATTAACAACGGTAAATAATAATTATCTAATAGCACAAAACAATTATATTAGTTCAATATTATTTGTATTGCAATCGAAACTTGCCTTAGATAAACTATTAAATAATCTTTAAAATAATAAACAATTAAATATAAAATCATGAAATTCAAGACAATTTATTTAGGTTTTCTTTTTATAGTACTTGTTGGTTTCTCATGTAATCAAGCAAAACAAAAAAATAAAGAAAACACACAAAACAAGGAAGAAGTTACTGACACAACTGTGTTTTCGGTAAAAGTTGAAAAAATAAAATATACCAGTTTCGAAAAAACCGAGCCATATGCTGCAAATATTAAAGCATGGGAAGAAGCTAATATTGGTCCTGCAGCGCCAAATCAAATTGAAAAGATTCTTGTTGAGGTTGGTGACCGTGTTAAAAAGGGTGATTTATTGGCCCAGATGGATCAGACTTCGCTAATCCAGGCAAAAATCCAATTTGAAGACACGAAGCGAGATTTTGAACGAATGGATACACTTATTGCCTATGGATCAATTTCCCAACAAATATATGACAAAACAAAAATGGGATATGAGCTCACAAAAACAGCATTAAAAACCTTAGATGAAAATGTAAATTTATATGCTCCTTTCAATGGTATTATAACCGGTAAATATTATAACGACGGTGAGATTTATTCAAGCATGACTCCAAATCCTTTAACAGGGGTTCCTTGTATTGTAACATTAATGCAAATTGACGAATTAAAAGTATTTATTAACGTATCTGAAAAATATTGGCCGCTTGTAAAAAAAGGTATGGAAGCAACATTATTGTGTGATATATATCCAAATGAAGTATTTCCAGGTGAAGTTTACAAAGTTTACCCTACCATCAATCCTTCCACCAAAACATTCCAGGTAGAGCTAAAAATACCCAACTACGATGAAGAATTAAGACCTGGCATGTATGCTAAAGCGGAATTATATTTTGGAGAAAAAGAATCACTAATAGTTCCGGTAAGTTCAGTATTAAAGCAAGAAGGAACAAACGACAGGTATGTATTCATTGAAAAAGATGGTAAAGCTTTAAAAAGGATAGTTAAGCTTGGTAAACGTTTTGATGAGAAAGTTGAAATAATTTCAGGAATTGAAACAGGAGAAAATTTAATTATTGCAGGACAAGCCAAATTATTGGATGGAAATTCTGTAAAAATTGTAAATGAATAATAAAAATACACAAAAATGAGTATATATAGTAATTCAGTAAAAAATCCCATTACCACAATTATGATCTTTTTAGCCATAATTGTATTTGGATTATATTCTCTGTCAAGGCTGCCTATTGATTTATACCCGGAAATAGAATTTCCATTTATTTCTGTTATTACAACTTATCAGGGAGCAAGTGCCCAGGATATAGAAAAGAATCTGACCGAACCAATTGAAAATGCATTAAATTCAGTTGATAAATTAAAGGAAATCACATCAAGGTCAGTTGATAATACTTCGGTTGTTTTTTGTGAATTTGAATTTGGGATTAGTCTTGACGAAGCCGCCAACGACATCAGGAACTCACTGGGCTTTGTTGAACGCTACTTTCCTGAAGATGCTGAGGATCCGATTATTTTAAAATTTAATTCGAGTATGATGCCCATACTTTTCTATGCTATCACTGCAGATGAGAGCTATGCCGGCATTGATAAAATACTGGACGAAAGGATTATTAATCCTCTTAATCGAATTGAAGGGATTGGTTCGATTGGATTAGCAGGTACACCAAAAAGGGAGGTATTAATAGAAGTAGATCCGTTAAAACTGGAAGCCTATAACATTACTCTTGAACAAATTGGCCAGGTCATCCAGCTAGAAAACCTGAATATGCCATCGGGAAATGTTAAAATGGGCAAGATGGATTATGCTTTACGGGTTAAAGGTGAATTTGACGAAAGCGATGAAATTAATAACATTGTTGTTGGAAACATTAACGGACAAACCATTTACATAAAAGATATTGCCATAGTTAGGGACTCAATTAAAGAAATGACTATTGATGAAAAGATAAATGGTAAAAAGGGTATACGGATGTTTGTGATGAAACAATCGGGTGCAAATACTGTGCAAATTGCAAAAAAAGTCAAGAAAGAACTTGATCAGTTAGTTAAAAATCTTCCTTCGGATATTCAAATACAAACTATTTTCGATTCATCCGAATTCATCAGAGGATCAATTAATAACCTGTCCGAAACTCTTTTATGGGCATTAATTTTTGTGATATTGGTTGTATTATTCTTTCTTGGAAGATGGAGGGCTACATTCATTGTTGTTATTACAATACCAATTTCTCTTATAGTAGCATTTATATTTCTTCAAATAAAAGGAAGTTCAATTAATATTATTTCATTAAGTTCTTTGGCCATTGCCATAGGTATGGTTGTTGATGATGCCATTGTTGTACTTGAAAATATTACAAAACATATCGAACGTGGCAGTAGTCCCAGGGAAGCAGCTATTTATGCAACCAATGAAGTTTGGCTGGCAGTAATTGTAACAACTTTAACCATTGTAGCTGTATTTTTCCCGTTAACTTTAGTAAAAGGCCTGACTGGTATGTTTTTCAATGAATTAGGATGGATAGTTACCATTACTGTAGTCACTTCAACAATTACAGCTATTTCATTAACTCCAATGCTTTCATCCAAACTTTTAAGATTAAGGGCAAAAAAAGAAGAATCTTCCGGATTAAGTTATAACAACACAATATTGAAATTTCTTGACTGGCTGGATGATTTTTATTCTAAAACACTAAGATGGGCTTTAGGTCACAAAAAAACTGTCATTTTTTCAACAATTATTGTATTTGGCCTTTCATTATTTTTATTATTAAAAGTAGGAACAGAATTTATGCCTGAAACAGACCAAAGTGAGATTAATGCATTAATAGAGCTGCAAACCGGAACAAGGGTAGAAGAGACCAGTAAAATAGCCAGGAAAATCGAAGCTGTTATAGAAAAAAAATACCCTGAAGTTACTTTAATATCTGCATCATCAGGATCAGATGAAGAAGGAGGATTTATATCAATTTTTTCAGAAACCGGTTCCCACATTATAAACCTGCAACTTGCATTAACAAGGAAAGACGAACGCGAAAGAGATGTTTGGACAATTGCAGAAGATTTAAGGCAGGAAATTGACCGTATTCCTGAAGTAATTAATTATAATGTAACTACTTCCGAAGGAATGGGATTTGGCGGTAATAATGTTTCTGTCGATATTTATGGCTATGACATTGAAAAAACTACCAACCTGGCAAATAGAATTAAAGAAAAAATTTCGAAAATTCCCGGAGCCAGGAATATACAGATTTCAAGAAAAAAAGAAAAACCGGAACTGCAAGTTCTACTTGACCAAGAAAAAATGTCACAACATGGAATAAATACGGCAACTGTATCAACAGCATTACGAAACCGGGTTGCAGGTTATACATGCTCACTTTTCCGCGAATCGGGTGATGAATACAATGTGGTTGTCCAATTTAAAAAAGACTATAGAAATTCTATTAGCGATATAGAAAATATATCTCTTACAAATTATATGGGACAAAGCATAAAATTGAAAGAAATTGGAAAAGTTGAAGAATTCTGGTCTCCACCCAATATAGAACACAAAAGAAAAGAAAGGATTGTATCAGTGACGGCTGTTCCATTTCAAACTTCTTTAGGAGATCTGGCAAATGCGATTAAAGCCGAATTAAAAGATATTGATGTTCCGCCGGAAATAATGGTTGAAGTTGGAGGCGCTTATGAAGACCAGATGGAATCGTTTGCCGATTTAGGATTATTATTACTGGTTTCATTGTTATTGGTTTATATTGTAATGGCCGCCCAGTTCGAATCATTAAGAATGCCATTTATCATTATGTTCTCTATTCCTTTTGCTTTCTCAGGTGTATTCCTTGCTTTATTTATAACAGGGAAACCATTAAGTGTTATAGCTGCTTTAGGTGCGGTTTTATTAATTGGTATTGTTGTTAAAAATGCAATTGTGCTGGTTGATTACATAAACCTGATGCGCGACAGGGATTATGAATTGAGAGAAGCTATCCTGATATCAGGAAAATCAAGGTTGAGGCCTGTTTTAATGACTGCTGTCACAACCATTTTAGGTATGCTACCAATGGCACTCAGTACTGGAGAAGGTTCTGAAATATGGAGCCCGATGGGTATATCAGTAATTGGCGGGCTTGTATTTTCGAGTATTATAACAATGGTTTTGGT
>JAFGQQ010000354.1 GCA_016935595.1 Bacteroidales bacterium | reverse complement strand
GTTGCACTGCAATTGGCATACATCCAGTCCATGCCGTTTTCATCGACCAGTCTGATCAGACTTTGCGTGAGTTCCTCAACTGTTTCGTTGAATGCTTCACTCGGACTATGTCCATTTGCACGCAATACTTCATATTGTGCATCCATAATTCCTGCCAGGGCTCCCATCAAAACTCCTCTTTCACCTGTTAAGTCGCTATAAACTTCATTCTCGAAAGTAGTTGGGAATAAATATCCCGATCCTATTGCAATACCAATAGCAATAGTTCTTTCTTCTGCCTTTCCGGTAAAATCCTGATGAACTGCATAACTCGAATTAATCCCTGCTCCTGCCAGGAAATTTCTGCGAACGCTAGTACCAGAACCTTTTGGGGCAACTAATATAACATCAATATTCTCAGGAGGAATTACCCCTGTCTGTTCATTATAGGTAATAGAAAAACCATGCGAAAAATATAGTGCATTACCCTCTTTCAAATGCGGTTTTAACTTAGGCCAGATTGCTCTTTGAGCTGCATCTGAAACCAAATACTGAATAATTGTTCCTTTTTCAGCAGCTTCTTCAATCGGAAATAATGTTTCGCCGGGAACCCAGCCATCAGCAACTGCCCTATCCCAATCGCTTTTAAATTCAGGTGCCTGACCTATAATAACTTTAAAACCATTGTCTTTCATATTTAATGCCTGAGCTGGACCTTGAACACCATAACCAATTACAGCTATGGTTTCATCTTTAAGAACTTCTAATGCCTTATTAATTGAAAATTCTTCGCGGGTTATAACTGTTTCTTCAACTCCGCCAAAATTAATTTTTGCCATAATTTTAATTTATTAATTATTTAATTACAAAATTTATTTTTTCTAAATAATCGGATAATCTTTCAATATTAGCTCTCGTAATTGAAATCCGGCCTGAACGTGTAAATTGAAGCACTTTAAATTGCTTCAATTCTTCAAAAAGTTGCTGTGTCTCGTTTTTATGACCTGTTTTTTCAATTACAGTAAAAGTAGGTGTTACCTCAAGTATCCGGGCATAATGTCTTCTGATAATGCCTTCAATTTCATCACTTTGTGTTAAAGCTTCTGTTGGCACTTTATACATTGCTATTTCCTGAAAAACAATTTCATCATTCCTATAATAAAAAGCCCTTAGAACCTCAACATGTTTCTCTATTTGCTTTACAACTTTTTTTACTTGTTCCTCTGTAGTATCGACCACAATGGTAAACTTATGAATACCATCTATTGCAGACGCAGAAACAGTTAAACTTTCAATATTTATATGCCTCCGTGTAAATATGATGGTAATCCGGTTCAGTAAACCTATATGATTTTCGGAAAACGCTGATATGGTAAATTCTTCTGTCATTTTTTTTATTTTTAATTTTTTAGAAATCAATTAATTATTTATTTTGCTCATCTCCCAATAATATATCTGAAACTGAAGCTCCTGCAGGAACCATTGGGAATACATTCCCTTCTTTCTCTACTGCAACTTCAAGTAAAAATGCCCCGTCATGTCCAAGCATTTCATGTATGGCTTCATCCAGGTCTTTTCTATCAGTAATCCTACGGCCTTTTATCCCATAGCCTTTTGCAATTGTAATAAAATCGGGATTTATCAAGGTAGTTTGAGCATAACGTTTATCAAAAAACATTTCCTGCCATTGGCGAACCATTCCTAAATAACTATTATTAAGCAATACAATCTTAACTCTAACATCAGATTGTAATATAGTACCAAGCTCTTGTATGGTCATCTGAAATCCTCCATCTCCAATAAATGCAACAACTGTGCGATCGGGTGCAGCTATTTTGGCACCAACTGAAGCTGGTAATCCAAAACCCATAGTACCTAAACCACCTGAGGTTACCACACTTCTCGAATGTTTAAATTTAAAATACCTGGTTGCCATCATCTGGTGCTGACCAACATCAGTTATCATAATTGCTTCTCCATTAACTGCTTCTGATACTATTCTTATTACCTCGCCCATTAATATACCTCCTTCGGTTGGATGAGTAGCTTTATTAATGACCCTGTTATATTCAATTTCATCGCATTTTCTAAATTCTTCTATCCATTGCTGATGAGAATTTTCTTTTATTTTAGACGTCAATAATGGTAATGTTTTTTTTAAATTACCAAGAATAGGCACATCAGTCTGTACATTTTTATTAATTTCAGAAGGATCGATATCCATATGTATTACTTTTGCCTGTTTGGCAAATACATTCAAATTTCCGGTTACCCTGTCGTCAAAACGCATACCAACTGCAATTAATAAATCACATTCGTTATTTTTAATATTAGGCCCATAGTTACCATGCATTCCAAGCATGCCCACATTCAACGGATGATCGGATGGAAGCGCCGATAAGCCCAGAATTGTCCATGCTGCCGGTATACCTGCCTTTTCAATAAATTCCTTGAATTCTTCTTCGGCTTTAGCAAGAATTACTCCTTGTCCGAAGAGAACATAAGGTTTCTTTGCATGGTTTATTAATTTGGCAGCTTCATCAATCTTTGCCTCGTCTATTTTAGGTTCAGGTATATAACCTCTTATATTTGTACATTTTTCATATTTAAAATCTAACCTGCCAAATTGGGCATCCTTTGTAATATCTAATAAAACAGGACCTGGCCTGCCACTACTGGCTATATAAAATGCCATTGCAATAGCTCCCGGAATTTCTTCAGGTTTTGTAATTTGAAAATTCCATTTGGTTACAGGCATTGAAATTCCAACCACATCGGTTTCCTGGAATGCATCGCTTCCTAATAAAGGACTGGTAACTTGCCCTGTTATGCAAACTATAGGCGTTGAATCAATCATTGCATCAGCAATACCGGTTATTAAATTTGTAGCACCAGGTCCAGATGTAGCAAAAACAACACCTGTTCTTCCTGAAATACGGGCATAGGCCTGGGCTGCATGCATAGCCCCCTGTTCATGCCGGGTTAAAATGTGTTTAATCTTATCCTGGTATTGATACAATGCATCATATGCAGGCATAATTGCCCCACCCGGGTAACCGAACATTAAATCAACACCTTCATTTAAAAGAGAAAGTACTATAGCCTCAGATCCGGTTATGTTCTTAGCTTCCTTTATATTATTAATTTTACTCATTTTCTTATTATTTATTAATTCATTATTTTACTTTATTAATTTAATGTATCTATTATTTTATCATTCTTACTGCTCCCTTGTCGGCTGAAGTGACTAAGCTCGCGTAAGCCTTGAGAGCTGCGGAAATCTTCCGGTCACGGCCCTGTGGCTTAAACGCGTTATCTCCTTTTAATTTTTCTTGCTTCATCCGTTCTTCCAACTCTTTTTCAGGGATTTTTAAATTAATTTTCCTTTCCGGTATATTTATTTCAATTTCGTCGCCGTCTTTTATAATAGCAATTGCACCGCCAGCAGCTGCTTCAGGTGAAATATGACCAATTGAAAGACCTGATGTTCCTCCTGAAAAGCGTCCATCAGTAATTAAAGCACAAACCTTGTCTAATTTCTTCGATTTAATATATGAAGTAGGGTAAAGCATTTCCTGCATTCCCGGGCCTCCCTTTGGCCCCTCATAACGAATAACCACTACATCACCTCTTTTAACTTCATCATTTAAAATTCCGTCACAAGCTGTATCTTGCGATTCGTAAACTTTTGCTTTTCCTTTAAATTTGAAAACCGATTCATCAACACCGGCAGTTTTTATTATACATCCGTTAAACGCCAGATTTCCGAATAATACAGCTAAACCTCCGTCAGGACTATAGCAATGTTCAACGTTTCTGATACAACCTTTTTCACGATCAATATCCAATTCACGATATTTATTATCTTGTGAGCCCAGTTCCAGGTTTCTTGGTAAAATACCCGGAGCACTCCTGAAATTGTCTAAAGCCTCGTCACAAACATTTGGACTTAAAATATCATACTTATCTAAAGTATCAGCTAATGAATTACTATCAATACGGCCAACAGTAGTATCAAGAAGTTTAGCTGTATTTAATTCTCCCATAATTGATAATATTCCTCCTGCCTTGTTTACATCCTGAACATGATAGGATGAGCTTGGTGCAACTTTACAAAGAACAGGAATACACCGCGAAAGTTCATCAATATCTTTCATGGTAAAATCAACCTCAGCTTCATGAGCAACAGCCAATAAATGCAAAACCGTATTTGTTGATCCTCCCATAGCAATGTCTAATGACATAGCATTCATAAAAGCCGCTTTAGTTGCGATTGAACGCGGAAGAATCGAATCATCTCCCTGGTAATAATATTTATCTGTGATATCTATTATTGTTTTGGCTGCTTTATTGAATAATTTTCTTCTGTTAATATGGGTTGCCACAATAGTTCCATTTCCCGGTAAAGCCATTCCAATTGCTTCATTCAGACAATTCATCGAATTGGCAGTGAACATACCTGAACACGATCCGCAAGTCGGACATGCCGATTTTTCGACCTGTTCTAAATATTCATCAGGAACATTAGGATCACCTGCCATAACCATGGCATCTATCAAATCAAAATGTTTATCGCCTACTAATCCTGCTTCCATAGGCCCTCCCGAAATAAAAACCGAAGGAATATTCAACCTCATAGCTGCCATTAACATTCCCGGTGTAATTTTATCACAATTGCTTATACATATCATGGCATCAACCATATGTGCATTGCACATGTATTCAACACTATCAGCTATAATATCCCTGGATGGAAGGGAGTATAACATTCCATCATGTCCCATTGCAATACCGTCATCAATAGCTATGGTATTAAATTCGGCAGCAAACCAGCCATGATCTTCAATACTTTTTTTAATGTGTTGACCAATCGAATGTAAATGAACATGACCAGGTACAAATTGTGTAAAAGAGTTTACAATAGCAATTACGGGTTTGCCAAAATGTTCTTCTTTCATTCCGTTGGCTCTCCAAAGACTCCTGGCACCGGCCATTCTGCGTCCTTGTGTTGTTGTATGACTTCTAAGTTGATTTCTCATATTTTATTTATCTAAATAAGTTGTATTTTTTTAAGTGATAATTAAGTTTATTTTTTCTTATATTATCAATAGAAATAAAATAGCAAATTGAAAATAGAATATAAAAAATATTATTTTGCATTTTTATTTTGTTTAGCAGTGATTAATGATTTACTAATTATTTTAATCAATTCAAGATTTTCACTTAAAAGAAATTGTAAGTCAGATCCATCTTCAGAAAGCAAATATGCTTTTTTAATCAATCTTAGCCAATATTGTGATTCTCTTAGTTCTTTTAAAACAACTTGTGTTTTATGAATGAAATCAGCTTTTGATTCTGCCGCAACAGATTCTTCATAATTAGCTCCTGAAGAAGAGCCAGCTCGAAAGAGTTGTCCATAAATATGCCTGCCAGTATAAGTATAGCGAAGTTTAGACTCAAGTTTTATTATGCAGACAGCAAACTCCATAAGTCTTTCAGACATTTGTTCCCTAAAATTATCTTTGCTATTCTCCTTCATTTTACAACTATTTTCATTATACTATATTCTATTTAATATTTACTATTATCTATTAAATTAAAAAAGCCATCCCCTTTTTGAGAATGGCTTTTGCAATACCTTAATATAATACTATACCATTCTCATTGTGTTATAATAACTACAACAACCACAACTAACACAACAAGAATAGTATATAATTTCATAATTTTAAATATTAATGGCTACAAAAATAGTAATATTTATTTTACATCAAAATAATTATTTAAAAAATAGTAATATGTAAATGTATTAAAAAACATATTATCTAAAAGTTATTACATAAAATCAAGACAAATTTTATAAATTTATGAGAATTGACAAATTTGAATAATATATGGATACAGATCAAAAGTCAAAAATTTTAATAGTTGATGATTCCCCTTCAAATATTTTCTTCCTTGAAAGTTTTTTAAAAGCTGAAGGATATGATGTTTCAACAGCAAAAGATGGATTTGAATGTTTGGATTATTTAAAATCCAATAAACCAGATATGATATTACTCGATATTATGATGCCTGAAATGGACGGTTTAGAGGTTCTGGAAAAAATTGTCAATAATGAAGAGACCAGTAATATTCCGGTAGTGATGGTTACTGCACGAACTGACTCTGGAAACCTGGAAAAAGCTTTATCAATAGGAGCAATTGAATATATTAAAAAACCAATTGATGAAATTGAATTGCTTGCCCGTGTAAAATCTGCCTTAAAAATAAAACAGCAGGAAGATAAACTAAAAGAAATGTTGTTGGCAAAAGAAGAGTTTATTCGCATTATCTCTCATGATGTCAGAACTCCTTTTACAGCCATAACAGGTTTAGCCAAATTATTATACAGTGATCCCGAACTTACTTCCAAGCTTAATGCCGACCAAAAGGAAAGCCTTAAATTTATTATTGATTCCTCACATTTTATTGTAAATTATTTTAATAAAATGTTAAGCTGGTCGAGCCTTGGTTCAAAAGAATTAGTATTGAATAAAGAAAAAATTAAACTTTCCGAAATTATTTCAAATGTACTAACGATTTACAAAACCGATATAGAAAAAAAAGAAATCGAATTTAATACTGATTTTGACGAAAACCTCGAATTATTTGTGGATACCACCTGTTTTACCCAGGTAATGAATAATTTAATCAATAATGCCATAAAATACACTCCACGTAATGGAAATATAAAAGTTTTTACCGAATCAATTGATAATTCACATAAAATTATTATATCGGATAGTGGTACAGGGCTGTATGACATTACACCTGAAGAACTATTTAAAAACACAATAAATAAATCGGTTAAAGGCACAGAAGGAGAAAAAGGCACAGGTATTGGATTGCATATTTGTAAAAAAATTCTCGATTCTCATGGTTTTGAAATTACTTTTAAGATAAATGAAAAAGGAGGCACAGATTTTATTGTTATAATCAATAATATTAGATAAATAGATAATTTGACGAGTATATATATGAATATTTTGATTTATTTGTTATTATCAATTACACCTCTTAATTTTTCGTGTTATATAAAATGCATCAAATATTACCCATATCCAAAATATTATGCTCCATAACGAGACTATATCATGAACTACCCTTGGTATCCAGTATGCCCATATATTTGTAACATTATTCCGTATTAATGATAATTCAGGATTAGCTATCAAAAGAAGAGGTAAAATAATGACATTCAAATTAGCTATAATTATTGCACCAATTAAAATTATAGCACCTTTATTGGTTTCTCCACTATAAATGTGCCCCAAGCCAGGAACAATCAATGATATTAAACCTGCAATAAAAGGATTCTTTTTCATCTGTTTATATTTTAATTCTCAATTGTCAGATGGAACCGCATGATTAAAATAATCATTGTCGTGTGTGTTTTTTAATAAT
>JAFGQQ010000044.1 GCA_016935595.1 Bacteroidales bacterium | reverse complement strand
ATTCACGTTGACGTTTAGAAAACTTACCATTGACAGGTAAAGTCCTTGAACAATCGCCCGGATAATTTGCGTATTCAGCGCCAAAATCAATTAATACTAAATCACCATCATTGCATTCCCGGCTATTTTCAACATAATGCAAAATACAAGCATTTTTCCCTGAAGCCACTATTGGAGAAAAAGAATGCCCGTTAGCTTTATTAATAATAAACTCATGAATTAGTTCAGCCTCAATTTCATACTCCATAATTCCGGGCTTAATAAATTTTAAAACTCGCAAAAAAGCTTTTTGGGTTATATCACATGCTCTCTGTAATAATTCAATTTCTTCTTTCTCTTTAATAACCCTTAGCGAGGTTATAAAGGGTGCAATCCTCTCATAATTATGAACAGGATACTTTTCTTTTAACGATTGGGCAAACCTAAGGTCCCGGTATTGAACTTCAGAAGAATATCGTATATTTTCATTTGAATTAAGATAAACATTTTCGGCATGAACCATAAGCTCTTTTATAACACTATCGAATTGTTCGAGCCAATAGACCGTTTTTATGCCCGATGTTTGTGTGGCTTCATCTTTTGTATATTTATGCCCGTTCCATATTTCTATTTCTTTATTTGTTTTTACAATAAACAAAATTTCATGATACTTAGGGTTGGGATAATCGGGACATATTGTTAAAATAGTTTTCTCCTGGTCAATCCCGCATAAATAAAATAAATCGGAGTTTTGCCTGAATGGAAAATTCTGATCGCCATTTCTGGGCATTTCATCGTTTGAATTCAATATCACTAAAGAATTCTTCCTGATTTTTTGAGTTAGTTTATAGCGGTTTTTAATAAAAAGGCCTGAATTTATAGGATCATATCTCATGTTAAAATTTTATTTATCTGCAAGATAATTATTTTATACAAAACAAAAAAGCCGGACTTCTCCGGCTTCTGCTCCTCAGGTTGCCCCGATGGCTATTCGAGATGAATCCCGAACTGATAATTATCAGAAGATTATTATATGTCATTTTGCAATAGCAGTAGGAGCTATAAAACGATTAAAAAATAGTATAAAACATATGCATTAAATATAAAATTTATTATACCTTGCATCAGGTAATTTTATACAGGGCTATATTGAGGTGTAAGGATAACATAATACAATTACATAATAAAAATGCAAACATATCAGATTAAAAAAAACCGGCTAAAAAACAATGCGCTTATTGCAATTAATTGTATTATGGCTCTTTGTATAATATCTTGCGAAAAAGATAACGACACTCCCGGCTTGTTGACCAAAGTAGAAGGGATTGTAACGGATTATTATACCAATGAGCCAATTGCTGGCATTAAGTTAAAAATAACCAATGACACTTCGGATATTTGTTTTGCCCCTCAATGCATGGTTGCCGAAAAGTATGACACTATTTATACAAATAATAATGGAAAATATTACTATGAGTTTTATAACGACACGAACCGAACTTACAAAATTCGTACTTTAATGGATTCGTTATATTACCATAGCATTTACGATTCTGTTATTGTTGAAGGAAAAAAAAATTCAATAAATTTTAAGGTTAAGCCATATAGGAAACTTACTTTATCGATTATTAATAAAACAAATCAATTTATGTTTTTTGATGCTCAAAATCATATGGCTGAAAATGAAAGATTTGAAATAGAAGGTTATGATATTAATAAAAGGATACATTTACGAGTTGTTCCAGAAAATAATAATTTAATTGGAATTCATTTGTATAATCTTAATAATGACCAATATAAAAATGATGGCTTGGATTTCTACTTATCAAATACCGATACCTCAATTACCTATAAATATTAAACAATAAAATTATGAAAGACTCAATACTAATAATATTTTTTATATTTATATACACTGTAATAGCTTTAGCTGGCAATATAAACAAAAATATAAATTCTGCCTATAAAGCAGGTTTTCCTGATGTAAAATCTCCACTATATTTAAAGTATTCCGGATTTTCATCTTCATACATGAAAGACAAATTATTGAAGAATAATCTAAAAAGCGGCGGAATAAAACAAAAACTCGACAGTATTATATGGAAAGTATATGATGAAAGTAAAGGAGAATGGGTTGATAATTATAAAGACAGTTATAACTACCTGTTCAATTACGGTTACATTGTAAGTTTTAGCTACAGCAAGAACACTTCAAACAATAAATGGGAAAACTCGAGCATGACACAAACCCTTTACAATGAACAGGGCAATATTTGGAAACAAGCTTATTACTGGACATTCAGCATTTCTGACTATTATGATATTCTTTATGAAATGTATGTTTCTGAATATATTTATGATACAACAAATAATCAATTAAAAAGTATTATATTTCATTCGCTGGCTGATTTTTTGGGTTTTGATTCAGTAAAAACAGAGTGTTTTTTTGATAGCGCCGGTAATATGAATGAAGCATATGAATGGTCCTGGGATAGTACAACTAATTTATGGACAAATATATACAAAAGTGAATTTAAATATGATATAAACAAAAATCTTACAGAGTATTTTCCTTTTAAAATAAATGATACTGGTGATTGGTATGCTGATAGAAAAGAAGAGTATTTTTATAACGGAAATAATTTCAGGATAAGGACGATTGAATACAAATGGGATACCACAATAAACCAATGGGTTAACCATTCGAAAGATGAATATACCTTTGATTTAAATTTTGACCCTCAACAATTGCTTGCCCCTTATTCTTATTTTGACGAAACCCCGCTTGGAAAAGTTTTATATTCCGAAAATTTTAATTGGGACACCCTCGGCAATAACTGGGTTTTAAAAAATAAAGGTGAATACTTTTATTCCGATAGCCAGTCGGTATATTTAAATATTTCTGCCGATACCATTTATATGGCTGCCAAAGATACTGTTGCTACTTTTAACATTTCATCCAACGCTATCTGGATGGTATATTCTGACCCTCTATTCAGTTCATTGCGTGTTACACCCACAACTGGTTCAAACGATGCAACGATTAAAATTGTAGCCCCGGAGAATACAGAACCGTATGAACGGATTGAAACTATTACAGTTGTCGGGATTTTGTCAGATTATTTTTTATTTCCGGTAACCATTGTTCAGGAAGGAGCTGAACCTGATACTAACGAAATTATAAATAATGAAATTATTCAACAATCCATCAATTGTCAATACAAACAAGGAACTGTTTTGATTTCTAATCCGGGTACTGCAGAAATGGGTATTTCATTATATTCTATTATGGGGAACCTGGTTTATGGAGAAGTTACATCAAACAGCACTATTTATATTGATGTTAGAGATAAAAATCCGGGTATTTATATTTTATCTGTATATTATAATAATGCAATACTAAATCAAAAGATATATATTGAATAGTATATTAGTAATTTGTAACTGAAAATACCGGGATGCTCTAACCAGCAAATAAATTTAAATATTTTTATTAGAAATTTAAAAAGTAGAATAATATACAAATAAAAAAGCCGGACTTCTCCGGCTTCTGCTCCTCAGGTTGTCCCGATGGCTATCGGGACGAACCAGCGACCCCCCCTCCCGATAGACATCGGGATCATCGGGATGCTCAAACCAACTTTAAATTTTCTGCAATAT
>JAFGQQ010000353.1 GCA_016935595.1 Bacteroidales bacterium | reverse complement strand
TAGTATCCCGATGGCAAAAACTGCAGGAAAAACCGGAAAAGTATATTGTTTAGACATACAGCAAAAAATGTTGGAAAAGTTAAAAAAGCGGGCAAAAAGAAATCATGTTGAACAAATTATTGAACCCTGCCTGATTGATGATAATTTTACTATTAGGGATTTACAAAACCAGATTGATTTTGCTTTGCTTTTTGCTGTAGTACATGAAGTTTCCGATAAACAGAAATTATTCGATGATATTTCGGGAACTTTAAAATCGAATAGAAAAATAGTATTTGCAGAACCTTCGGGCCATGTAAGTAAAAAGGAATTTGAGGAATCGGTTAAACTTGCCGAAAAAGCAGGAATGTTAAGGCTTCAGAAATTAAAAATACATCGGAGCCATGCTGTTTTGTTATGTAAAGAATAACAAATCAAACAAATGAAAAATACTATTCTTTTTTAGCAAGCGCAATACAATGAGTTCCATTAATCCTTGTAACTATTTTACCTGATTTATTTTTAAAATATTTTTTTTCGAGTTCATTATAATCAAGATGCTCAACAAGACTAAATGGATAGCTATTTAAAAACTTTTCTATTTGCCCTTCTTCAATTCCAAATACCCATTTTTCATTATCCTTTTTTACCCTCACATAAATGGCTTCTTCACCGTAATATTTTCTTTCACATCTTAATACAGAGCCATGGATATGGTCAAATACAATTAAACTGCCTGGCGCCGAGTTATTATATATTTCTTTAAAAGTAAAATCGATTACTCCTTCCGGCAAATACATTGTTAAACCTTCCAAAATAAATAATGCTTTTCTTTCTTTGTTATAGCCGTATTCTTTTAACTTATCCCATATACTTTCCTTTTCAAAGTCAACAGCAATAAATATATCATGTTCAGGCTTTTTAATTTTTCTTTTTCTATACTGTTTAATTTTAGCATTCATAGTGAAAAAAGTGTCCGTTTCATAAACTTTAACATCCCGGTTTGAATTTAATAAACGGATTGCCCTTGAATCAAATCCTGCCCCCATAATCACAACCTGTTGAATACCATTATTTACTGCATTTATAAAAACCTGGTCAATATATTTTGTCCGCGCAATAACATATTGATAAATCCCTTTTGGGGATATTCTCCCTTTCAGGTTGAGCAATTTAATTTTTACCAGGAATTTTATAAACTTCGGCAACAGTTTTACTGCAATATAATCACCTGATATAAAAAAGGGATCTTTCTCCATGTAAGAAGCTGCCCTGCACATACAGGTATAATTGGCAGTCCTTGAATTGGTTGAATCAAGCCTTCTTTTTCTTTCCATTAATACTGTATTTTTTATAAAATAATTACCCTATATCCATCGCCTTACTTTATTTTTATATTCATCGTAATTTTCTCCAAATGCATCAATCATAAGATTTTCTTCTTGTTTAATAAAAACAAGCCGTACTATAAATATAAATAATAAAGGCAATAACAAAGAAATTATATTTTTTGAAAAAATGCCAAAACCTGTTATCATTATAGACATGCCTAAATACATAGGATTTCGGGTTTTAGAAAATATCCCTTCAGTGATTAAATAAGAAGATTTTTTAATTTGTAAGGTTGTATTGTATTTTTTAAACATTTCATGCGATTTTCCCATGATTAGAAAACCAATAAAGGCAACAATTATTCCGGCCAGGTTATAAGGAAAAATAATAAGGTTTAAACCGGGAACAAAAATATACAGTAAAACCATTGCAATTACACTATAGGCAATCAACGCTGGTGGAATATAAAGCTTTTTCACGTTAAGTTTTGTCTGATTTTTTATTGGATAAATATAACTGATGATGGTATGAGCCTTCTTTAAACATAATTTTTCCACAATTCGGGCATTTGTTTTCCCTGCATGGAACACCTTTTAAATGCGTAATACGTGTATTGCAATGTACGCAAATACAAAACTCCTCATTGTTAATTTTATTCGGCATTTATTTTTTGTTCAATTGTACAATATTGTCCGAATCGCATTTCCGGCAATGTTTGGCAGGCTTCATCGAAATCATGGTTTCATGGCAGTTATAACACCTGTACCAGTAATCATCGGTAATATATGTGCCTCCCTGAATAAAAATTGCTTTGCCTTCAATAAATGCTTTTGCGATATTCTTCCTTGCTTTATCATATAACCGTGTAAAAGTAGGCCTAGAAATATTCATTTTTTTCGCTGCTTCTTCCTGGGTAAGGTTTTCATAATCGGCTAATCGTATTGCTTCATATTCTTCAAACAGCAAAACAACAGATTCAAGATTAAGCATAGGTATGCCAAAGGGTTTAAAACCCTCCATTGGGGGGGGCATCATTATTCTTCTATATCTTCTCCGGTTTGGCATTTTATATTTTAAACAGCATTTATTTATTTCTTTCACAAGGGCATGGAACAGCTTTATGGTGTTTTTTTATTGCACACCCGGTAAATAATGACAAACATAACAAAATTAATAAAACCGTTTTTCCAATCCTTTTCAACATAAAAATTTATGCAATTATGTAAAGCAAATTTAATAAAAGAAACGAACATAAGTTCATTTTATTAATTAGATTTGCAGAAAAAATGACTGGATTAAACGAACTTATCGAAAAAAGCATTACAAGACAGTTTAAGGCAATTTTTCCATACACATTAAATGCTAATGAAACCCTATTTGGAGGACAGGTATTAAAATGGATGGACGAAGTAGCATATATAACAGCTACCCGTTTTACCCGCGATAAAATGTTTACTATTAATACCGAAAAAATTAAATTTATTAAAGCCGTTCAGCCAAATACAATAATTGAAATAATAGGCAAAGTAGAAAAAATAGAAAGAGTAAGGGTATTTGTTAAAATAGAAATATTTGCGGAGAACATGTATAACACTGAGCGCGAAAAATTTATTGAAGGCACATTTGTCTTTGCTGCATTAGACGAACACCATAAACCAAAACGTTTAAACATAAAGGTGAATTAATACCTAATATCCTACATACTTCTTTAAGATAATTTAACAATTTCACTAACTCGTTAATAATTAACAACTTTTAATTAATAAGGAAATTTAAAAGTTGCCTGTATAACAAGTAGCTATT
>JAFGQQ010000352.1 GCA_016935595.1 Bacteroidales bacterium | reverse complement strand
TCCGAAACATCATCTTCTTCAATTGGTTGTACTATACCAAGTAAAAATCTTTCTTCTACTTTTTGTGGAGTGCTGGACTGGGCTTCACCAATTGCTTTTCCTACAGGTATTATCCCTATTTTTTCATAAACTTCAACTTCAACAGTAACTTTTGGGCAAGTTTTATTTTTATACATAATTGAATTTCTCGCATCTTTTGCTTTGGGTGTTGTAGTTGTTATATATACTGAAATTTTCAGGTAAAAATGTGAAAATCCTAATTCCTGGGCTTTTTTTATTGATGTTTTAGGATAACCGTAAGGATTATAATTAATATTTTCGGTATAGCTGTTAACTGGAAGGATATCGATACTATATCTTTGTTCTAATTTTTCTTCGATAGGAGGATAAGTCATATCATAAATTTTGCCTTCAAGTTTGTCTTGTTTTTTGCCCATATATCCCCTTATTGAATTAATATAACTATCAAGGGTTTTTATTTCTGCCCTGAATTCTTCATCAATGATAACTTCATAGTCGAATAAAGCAAATTGTTTGTTTTCTATTTTTTTAGCAAAAAGACTGTTAGATAATAAGATTAAGGAAAATGCAATAATTATTGTTTTATTTAATTTCATATTTATATATTTTTAACTTTCAACATTTTTGGTAACATATAAATTTATAAAGATAATTTATTTTTATATCTTTTTTAAGGGATTTGTTATTTTATAAATTCCATATTTATTTCATTTATATTGTTTTTCTCATCAACAACTATCAATTGTAATTTATGTTTCTTCCCGAATTCAGTAACCATGTTATCAAAAACATGGAATAATAAATTATTCTTTTTATTATATTCGAATAAAACCCATTTTTCGTCAATAAAACCATTATAACTTTTCAGTTCTGAAAAATCATCTTTAACAGTAAAAGAAATTAAGTCTTTATTTGTAAAATCATTTTCATTTCTATTGAAATTTAGAGGTGTGATTGTCGGCGGCAAAGTATCAATTTCAATTATGTATTTCCCGAATTTATTACTATAAGCGGTAATAAAACCGTTTTTCATTTCTCCTCCTATTGAATTGATTTTATTTTCATCTTCATCATCCTCCTCGTTAATTAAACCAATAAATGCCTTATTATAAAATTTTTCAGGCAAGCTGTCTGGTTTAATTGTAAGTTTATATTTATTATGAACCGGGGTATAAATATTATGAATATGATGAATTGGAGAATATTTAAATTCCTCTGAATTTGTTTTGGCATAAATAAAATTAATATTGGTATATAAACAATTTTCAGGAAACACAATCTCAATATCATTTTTTATAAATTCATTAATGCTATTATAATAAAGGATTTTGGAATAATTTTCCTTTTTATCATCTATAGTACTTTTTTGAATATTACTGACATTTACAACTTGAAATCGGAGTTGAGAAGAATTATTATTGGCATCATATATTTTTAATTCTAAATTATTAGTCGAATCATTCTTGAGATCGATAATTCCGTTATTTGAATTTGTTATATAAACCGGTAATTTATTATTGGGTTCAATAAATAGTTTTTGTATAGTTTTTTTATTTTTCACTTTTTCTTCATAATCAATAAAACTGTTGATATATCTGGTTTTATTAAATGGGATATTATCTAAAATAATTTTTGTGTATAATGTATCACTTATATATAATTCAATTGAATAAATACCACATTTATTATCAGAATTATTTAGCAAATCATAAACTTCAATCCCAATTGAAAATTGTCCTGTGATTAATATTTTTGTGTTATTTGTTAATTTGTATGTATTATTTTCAAGGTATACTGGAAAAAATTGTTTTTCATTTTTATAATTAATATAGGAATTTAATGACATAGGATAAAGAACGAGGTTAAGTATTTTTGGAGGTATATTATCGGCAATGTTTATATAAAACAAAGGATTGACCGGTATTTCCGTTTTACTGTCCCTTATTTCAAAATGCAGATGAGGCCCGAATGAATAGCCCGAATTACCAGAATAGGCAATTTGTTCAGATTTTTTGAAAGTAAAAAAATCAGTGGGAGGAAATATATCTATTTCGAATTCCCTTTTATCATATTGAACTTTTTTTACATATTCGTCAATTTGTGGAATAAAATGATCGAGGTGGCCATATACACTTAATAAACCATTATTATGCATTATGTATAATGTTTTTCCGTAACTAACCGAAGATACTTTAATTCTGTAAACATACCCATCTTCAATTGAATAAACCGGTTTTCCAATTGTCCCCTGGGTTTTAATATCAATACCCGAATGAAAATGATTTGTCCGTATTTCTCCATATGTTCCCGATAAATAAAGGTCAATATCTAACGGAGGATTAATATTGTAATTTTTATTCGAAATACTATCATTTGCATAAGTATTAATTATAGAAAAACAGAGTAAAACACTAAAAATTCTAACAGAAATATTCAACATCTTGGTTGTTAAATTGTATTATACAATATAAAAAGTATTCAAAACTAGTTTTTGGTTTCTAAATTGAAAAATTTAGAATTATTTCTTTTGAAATTGTTAAAGCAATGTTAATTTTGTATAAGATTAACATTAATTTATGAATGGTAAAGATGGTAATATAGTTAATGAATTAAAAGAAAAAATTAAATTAATTTTATTAAATTTTAACGATTTAAAAGAAGAAAATAAAAAATTAAAATTAGAAAATAAAAGGCTAATTGATGACTTAAAAGGGAATAAGAAAGAGATTGGTTTCTTAGAAGAAAAATTTGAGAAAGTTCAATTAGCTAAAACAATACTTGGTTCGAGTGAAGATACACATGTGGCCAAGTTAAAAATTAACAGGATTGTGCGGGAGATTGACAAATGTATTGCTCTTTTAAACAAATAGAACAGATTGGGTGAGATGGACGAAAAACTATCAATAAAAGTAAATGTAGCCGACAGATACTATCCTTTAAAAATAGAGAGTAAGGATGAGGAGAAAATACGGAAAGCAGCTAAACTAATAAATGAAAAAATATTTCAATATAAACAAAGATATAGCGATAAAGATACTCAAGATTTTTTAGCTATGGCTGCTTTGCAGTATGTGATAAAAGTGATTGAAAATGAACAGAAACCCGATAATTCCCCAGTATTGGAGGAGTTAAAAATATTAAATGAAGAGTTAGATGGATTTTTAAAAGCAGATAAGGTACGTTCTTAAAATATATATATTGTCATAACCCGCATTGTTTCTTTATTTACTTGTGGAACTCAACAGTTTTATAATTGGAGTTGACTCAGTTTGTCAAGAGTAGGCCTCAATTTTGGTTCGCCAAGATTTCTGCTCCGCGGAACATTGGAAACTCGAAACGGATTGGAAGCTCCACCCATGACTATCAGGGGTTTTTATAAGTAATGGGGAAATATGCGGGTTTTTTTTAATCATTAAATAATTTTTACAATGGAAGTATTAAATATAATTGTAGGAATTGTTGCTTTGATAATTGGTGGAATAATCACCTATTTATTATATGGAATTATACAAAGAAAGAAAAGCAACAATATTATTGAGGAAGCTGAGAAAAAGGCAGAAGTAATTAAAACAGAAAAAATATTACAGGCAAAAGAGAAATTTTTACAGCTTAAAACAGAACACGAACATGTTATTACTGAAAAAAACAACAAAATAGCTGTAGCAGAAAATAGAATAAGGCAAAAAGAAATGGCTTTGTCACAAAAGTTCGAAGAGGTTCAGCGAAGTAAAACAGAACTTGATGCCATACGTGAGAATTTAAAGACCCAACTTGATGTAATTGATAAAAAATCAGAAGAGTTAGATAAATTGCACAAACAGCAAATTGAACAATTAGAAGCAATTTCTGGCATTTCTGCGGATGATGCCAAGTCTCAACTGATCGATTCGCTGCACGACCAGGCAAAAACTGAAGCCATGTCATATATTAATGAGATAATGGATGAGGCCAAGTTGAATGCAACTAAGGAAGCCAAACGAAT
>JAFGQQ010000351.1 GCA_016935595.1 Bacteroidales bacterium | reverse complement strand
TATATGACACCATTAGAAGTGGTAGAATTAATGAGTGATATTGCAATAAAGAATATAAAAAATAACAAATTAAATGTTACTAAAGAATTCATTGTTTGTGATCCAAGTTGTGGAGTTGGTTCATTTTTAACTGAATTTTATTACAGAAATAATATAGAGAAATTTATTGATTCAAATAATCTTAAATTAATTGGTCAAGATAAAGTGCCTCGTATGGTGAGACTTACAAGTCTTAATCTCATGTTATTTAATTCGAAAAATAATAATGTTTATTCAGGTAATTCATTAATTGGTGAATCTTTTTTGAATAAAATAAATGGCAAAGTTGATTTAATATTAACTAATCCACCTTTTGGAGCAAAATTCACAAGAGCAGATTTATTCCGTGAAGGGAAAGAAAAATTTCCCTTACTATTTGATTTATTTGATAAAGTCAGTTCAATTAATTCTGAAATACTTTTTATTGACCGTTGTATATCTCTTTTAAAGGAAGGTGGTGAATTATTGGCAATTGTGCCGGATAGTGTAATTTCTTCACAAGGTTTAGCTGATACTTTAAGGTATCGTATTTTGAATCATAAAAAACTTAGTATAAAATCAATAATCGAATTACCTGTTGAGACTTTTGCCCAAGCTGGAACAAGAACAAAAACTAGTATTCTTCATTTAAAGAAAGAAGATAAGGAATCAAACAATAAAATTTTTATTGCGAAAAGCAATTGTGTTGGTTTTGATGTCAGTACGAGGAAAGGAGCCACAATAAAGGTAAATAAGGGCATAAATGATTTACCAAAAATTGTTAAGCTGTATGATGAATATTTTAAAGAGAATGAATTTGAAGAATTTATAATTGTTAATGAAGACCCTTCTATAAGTATTATTAAAAATAATTTTTTGCGTGAAAATTCGTGGACACCAAATCATTACAGTTCAAAAAGACTTAAAATAATTAATGGTTATTTTAACAAAAATCTTGATTTTGAATTAATACAATTGATGGAATTAGTTGCATTTGATACTGTAAATAGGAGAAAAGAACCAATTCATAATAATTCAAAATGCATAAGTGTTTTGCATATTTTTAATGGGGATGTTATTGATTATGAAGAAATGATGAATTATTCACCAAAATATCCAGGAATAGTATGTTTGCCAGATGATTTATTATTTTCAAAAATAAATCCACGAATACCCAGAATTTTAGTTATTCCAGATTTTGAATTTCCATTAACATGTTCTACTGAGTTTGAAATAATTAATTCTAAAACTGAAATATCAAATTATGGTATTAAACTCTTATTAATGTTACCTACAGTACAATCCCAAATACAATCTATGACATCAGGAACTTCTTCTTCTCATAATAGAATAAAAACAAAGGATTTAGCTAATGTTTTAATACCTTATCCAAAAAAAGGAACACGGCTATTTAATGTATTTATGAAACAATTAGACCTATATGAGAAAAAGATTAAAACATTTAATAAGCTTAGTTTTGAGAGATTAAAAATTAAAGAATCAATCACTTTAGCATATAATTTGTAGAAGTTTTGTATTTTAGATGTCTTTTTAAATACTAATAAGTGATGGAACTCTCTGAGTTGAGTAACTATAATAAAGAAATTTTAGTTAAAAAATTCATAGAAGAAGTAATACTTCCACAATGGAAACAATTAAGTACATGGAATGCTTTAACTTCTCAAACAGCACAACTTGACTTTGGTTATTTATCCCAGCATTTAGTTTCCTTAATATCGGGTATTGAAGGCAAAGGACAAAGAGGCAAGGGAGATGATTTGTCAGATGGTTCAGAAGTTAAATCTGCAAGTTGTGTTAATGCAATTGATACTCCAAGGTGGAATAATGTTAATTGTGGAACACAAACAGTTACAGAATTAAAAAGCAAATTTAAAAGTATTCCATTTCTGTTTTTTGTTCTCCTAGATACAACAAAAAGGGGTGGCAATATCTTACGATGTCGAATTTGGTGTGTTAGACCTAAAGATGATAAGAATTTCATGAATGTTCTTATTAATTGGGCAAAAGAAAATGATGATAATTTGAAGAATGGAATAAAGTTAAAAACAAATCTTCAATTACATCCACCAAGATGGGATAAAGCTGAAGAAAATATTACAACAAATATCATGGGTAATTTAAAATTACCTTTAATTTATCAATCTGAACAATTTGATATTCCTGGAATCCTTGTAATGGAAACAAAAATATTTAAACCAGAATTAATTCAAAAAGGTCTTTCAGAGAGGGTTGCAAGGGAATAAATACATGTTTTTAGTCGTCAAATGTATGTTTTTAAGGAAGCAGTTACCAAACTCTTGTTTTTTTCATTAGCATTTCCATCTTTTGATTTTTATCAATTTAGGCTAAACGAAAAATAATACTGTGTCTTTTAAGTCTTGTACACAATTAAAAGTATTAGGATATATTTCAGTGGTATTTTATGACTTAATTTTAATAACAAAACTACATCCTTCCCCTCCTCTTAAAACACTGGATAATATTTCCACATCAACTTCTTTGCCTAAAATAGTTTCGTAGATTGCTTTTTGCCAACCTATTGAGCAGTTACAGAAATCTTTTGAAGTAATTGCTTTATCAACAAAAGGGCAATAACAGGAATCTCTTTTCTTATCAAATATTTTTATTTCATTACTTTCTTTATTGAATTCTACCTTCTCAACCCATTGTTCCTCAATATTTTTTAAAAATCCCTCAATATCACCTTTAAATTTAATAATATGATCTATTCCTTCTTTGGCGCATTCCCTTCCTAATTCTTCCAGTATTTCATTTTTGCCGGTTTCATCTAAATTGGAATTTAAAATATCAATTAATTTAGCAAATCTTTTTTGCATAAAACCAATTCTCCAGTCCTCTTCATTTTCTCCGGAATCATCGGCTTTGGTTTTTATTGGCATATTCATAAGCGACAAACCTGCACATGCACATAAACCAAATTTGCATGTATTTTTAAAGAATTCTTTTCTATCCATATTTATAATTTTTATTTGTGTTGTTTATTCTATTAAATTAATATAAGTTACTCATCAGACAATTCCTTATTTACTATAAAGAAATATTTATTTTTATTTAATTCTTTATAGGCTTCAATTAATGATTTATCGGGTTGTATTATATTATATTTTCCCCAGAATTCCTCGTCGTACTCTTTGGAAATTTGGTCGACAAATACATCAGTTGACTTCGATATATCTTTTCTTTTGAATTTTTTAATATCTTTTGTATACCGGTCTGTTATTATAAATTCTGATGTTGTTGAGAATTGGGAATAATTATTGGTTTTTCTATTTAATACATGTAAATGGACTTCGCTTTTAACATTATTTAAATACCATTTTCCGTTTTTAAATATATAATCGGTTTTATAATAAGAATAGAAAGGTTCGATTTTTGCCGATGGAGGTTTCTTTTTTATTAAAAGTGAACTTGCATTATCTATTGCTTTTGGACTGAATTGAAATTCAGTCCCAACAATTGCATAGGTTTCAACATCAATATATAGTTTTCCCTGGTATAATAAATCTTGAATATTTTCTTTCTGGTCAAATAAAATCTCATAAGCAGGGCGGTCATTTATATTAATAATTTTTGAATATTCATAATTATAGCTTATAAAGTATTCCGGATCGATAAAAGATACCTTGTCTTTAACAATATCTAATTTGAAATTATAGTATAAACCGCCTATTACCTTAAAATCATAATCATCTAGCACATTAATATTTTGATTTTTTCTGCCTTTCAATATTTTAATTTTATCCGAATCGTATTCCAGGGCATAATTCGATTTAAATATACTAATCACTGCTTCTGAGATACTTATATATTCGTTATTGAGTTTATTTATTTCACGAAAAAAAGCAGTTAAAATACTGGACCCTTTTTCATAATTGTCAGGGATACGTTCTATTGCATTATTTATTAATTCTATCGGAT
>JAFGQQ010000350.1 GCA_016935595.1 Bacteroidales bacterium | reverse complement strand
GGATAATTCACAGCAAGTCCTTTAAGATATTGAGTTGATTCAATTTTAAAAGATTCAATCATTTCTTTTTGCAGATCAGGATGAAAATCATGATTAGCCTGGTTCTTCCCCATCATGATAAATATGTCGCCGTCACCAAACCTTGAATAATAAAGTTTTTTATACTTATCGAGCAATTCACATAATGACAAATATGTATCGGATGTGGATTCTGAAGATAATTCTATTCTCACTAAATTGATTTTTTTATTTTGAAATTATCGGTTTTTATTAAACTTATTATAAAACCCAGATTTTTACCGTACATTTTTCCAATATCAAAGCCTAATTTGGCATTTAACTCAAGATTTGTATAGATTTTTACAGGCATTGAAATATCCATTAAAACTGAAAGATTGTTTTTTGGAGTGATATATGGACTACTATGAGTACCATAGTTTATGCTATAAGTAATAAAAGCCAGGTATTGAATTTTATTAAATTCTCCTTTAAGACCAAAATGATGTGCTTTAATTCTGGTATTTAATATACTAATACTATTATTTTGATTATATATTGGAGAAGTAATAAAAGGTGTACCTATTGTAAATCCGTGATAAGTCCAGCCATTTCGATAAATGCCGTGATTAAAGTAATTATCATTACCTGTTTGTCCTTCTTCTATAATATGTTCCGGTCCGCTCTGATTCAGTGAATAAAAAAATTCATATAATATGCCACTTATCGGAAATTTTTTTTTATTTAGTTTAAAAGATATACCATAAAGGCCATCAGGAAAATTATATAATTTTTTCCCTGATTTATCTTCGAAAATTGATTGCCAATATATGCTTGTTTTTAAATTTTTAATTTTTATATCAATACCCGCATTATATGAACCGATATGATTTCCTAACCTGTTTGTGGCTTCATTAATATTAACTTTATCCGAATCGCCGTATTCTGCACGTATAACTTTCCAATAAGCATCTAAATTATCAGGTAATTCTCCATACGCTGTATCAGGAGACTCTCCTGCCCATTGTGCAAAGTGTTCTAAGCCAAAATGAATATTAACAGGAAGTTTTCCTCCGAGTTTGCCATATAAGTTTTTATGATGTAACCATATATTATCAACATATCTGTTTTTTTCGAACCAGCCATGTGAAAAAATAGCTTTTATTTCTAAATAATCTTTTGTAAAAGGTACTGTAACATAATTATTTGTTCCAAACGAAATTTTTGGCATTGCCCTGCTGTTTCCCGACCATAGAATGTTCCCTGATGATAATGTGCTATCAGCATTTCCAAATAATTCATATTTTTTCCCGCCTGTAAGGTTGAATTTCCAGATTTTGATAATTGCATATGTTTGGTCAAAATAAAATTCATTATTATTAATAAATTTCTGATAAATGCTTAATCCATAACCATAATCTAAAAAATTATTATTTTTAATTTTTTTAATTAAACTAATATTATAATAAATAGAACTACCTGCAGATGAATTTTTCCCATATTGTTTTGAAGCAAGCCAAAAAGGAGTAGTGTCATTAAAATTAACATAAGTACCCATTTCAATTTTATATTCTGGAAGTATGTTTTGACAATAAATGACTGAATTTATTAAAATTAGAAACACATAAGTTATTTTTGTGAAATATTTTATCATTATTTAATAATTTGGCAAAAAAACAAATATAGCTACAAAATTGGAATGCCTGGAAAAATAATTATTCGATTATTATTTTTATAGTATAGATTTAAGATTGTTTAAATTAGGATGATTAAAATTTCTGTTACAATAATTACCTTAAACGAGGAAAGAAACATTGCAAGATGTTTAGATTCTCTTGAAGGAGTTGCTGATGAAATAGTGATAGTAGATTCTTTTTCGATTGATAAAACAAAGGAGATATGTATGAATTATGCGGTTAATTTTATTGAGAGGGAATTTGATAATTATGCAAGCCAGAAGAATTTTGCTGCTGAAAAATGCAATAATAATTATATTCTTTCAATTGATGCAGACGAAGTTTTATCTGAGGAATTAAAGAAATCTATACTTGAAGTAAAACAAAAATGGGAATTTGACGGGTATTATTTCAATCGTTTAAATAATTATTGCGGTAAATGGATCAGATTTAGCGGCTGGTATCCCGATCGAAAATTAAGACTTTATGATAAGCGAAAAGCTAAATGGGGGGGGAAAGATGTTCATGAAGAATTAATAATGGAACAAAACACAAAAATATGTTTTTTAAAAGGTAATTTATATCATTATTCCTATAATTCAATTTCAGAACATATTGAACGGATTAATAAATATACCGAGATTGCTGCCAGTTATAATTTTAAAAAAAAGAAAAAAGTATATTTGCCTTTAATTGTTATTCGTTTCTTTGTTAATTTTTTAAATAGGTTTGTAATTAAATTAGGATTTTTAGATGGGTATAATGGTTTAATTATTTCTATTCTAACGGCTTATGGCAAATTTATTAAGGATGTTAAATTATGGCAAATGAATAAACCTAATTTTTATAAATAAGAAAAGATGCCGAAAATTTCAGCAGTCATATTAACCTTAAATGAAGAGAGAAATATTAAAAGATGTGTGGAATCGGTAAAGGATATTGCAGATGATATAGTTGTTGTCGATTC
>JAFGQQ010000043.1 GCA_016935595.1 Bacteroidales bacterium | reverse complement strand
TTTTTTGAGCAATTCCATCTAAATATTCAGGTTTTTCAATGGGCTCAGAGCCAAAAGAATAATTGCCTTCGGCATCGGTAGTGTCAACAAGTTCAGCATTAAACAACCTTACCTCAACCCCTTCCACAGGGTTTCCGGTTGTGTCGGTTATTTTACCATAAAGGTATACGTCTTGTGCCTGGACTGAAAGGGCAAAGAACAGTCCGGCAATCCATAAGTTTTTCATTTTAAGTAAGTTTTATAAATAAGAATTTTATTTCATTATAACAAATTTAGTATAATTATTCAAAAAATCAATTTTTATTGTTATTACTTCCTGAATTAACTCTTTTGGATAGAATAGTGTAAAAAGCCCATTTTCTGCCACTAAGACAATAAAACTCTAAATATCATTAAGTTGTAATATACTAATATATAATTTTTTGTGAATCTTTGCGTTACGAATTATTTGGGATTTTTGTGGCATAATTTTAAATATAACACATATTTATTCAGCCTTTTTGCAATAACAAATTATGCTCGCGGTTTTAATCGCGGGGTTGCTAAACAGTTTTAAAATATCGTTATATTTCGATTAATTCTTATATTTGAAGTATTAGATTATTCGTAAAATGATAAACTCCGAACTTAGCCATATTACTTCAATTGCCCTGCACAGGGTTGGCAACAAACTGAATGAAGAAGGCATCCAATTTTCAAAAGAATTGCTCGAAACCAATGATGAAATAAACGAAATATTACTATCGTATTTTTTAACGCCTTTTAAAATAAACGAGTTTTATAATTTTATTTGTGATAATGATTTTTCAGATCATGAAATGTTCAAGTTTGTTTCGGAAATATTTGATAATCCTCAGCTTATGCACGACCGCTCGGTTGATATTGCCAAACGGCTTTACGAATGCTCTGTTCATCCAAAAATTAAAAAAGGTGAATTTTGTGTCGCATATATTAAAGATTGCATAATTGAAGATGAAACTGTCGATGCGCTGGGTTTGTTCAAATCGGAAATAAAGGAAAAGTATTTAAAAGTAGTAACAAACGAGGAAGGCTTTGAAATTTATTCCGATGACGGCATTAATGTTAACAAACTCGATAAAGGCTGCCTCATTTTTAATACCGAGAAAGAAAAAGGATTTAAAATTATGATTGTTGATAATATTAACCGAGGGGATGAGGCCCGTTATTGGAAGGATGATTTTTTAAAGGTTGAACAGCGAAAAGATGATTTTTATCATACACAAAATATCATGTCGATGTGTAAAAGTTTTTTCACAGAATACCTGCCTGAAGAACATCATGCTGAAAAAGCCGACCAGGCCGATTTGCTGAATAAATCAGTAAAATTTTTAAAAGAAAAAGAGTCTTTTAATTTGGATGAATTTGCCAATGAGGTTATTGAAAAACCTGGCCTGATTAAAGATTTTAAAAAATACAAATCAGACTTTGAGACAAATTTTGATGTTGAACTGCCTGAAAACTTTCATATCTCTGAACCTGTTATAAAAAAGAACTCAAAAGTGTTTAAGAGCGTAATAAAGCTCGATAAAAACTTTCATATTTATATACACGGCAAACGTGAGTACATTATGAAAGGTTATGATGAAAAAAGCGGCCTGCATTTTTACCAACTGTTTTACAAAGAAGAATTATAATGAAATTTTTCGGAAATATTATCTGGCTTATTTTTGGAGGTATTATTATATCTCTCGAATATTTTATTTCAAGTTGTATTTTAATTATTTCCATTTTAGGAATTCCTTTTGGTTTGCAAACTTTAAAATTGGCCGTTCTCTCTCTATGGCCATTCGGTAAAGAAATACGGAGCAATAAAAATGATTATGGTTGTTTGTCTGTTTTAATGAATATTGTTTGGCTTTTTATTGGCGGAATTTGGATATGCCTTTCTCACTTGTTTTTTGGTGCATTATTGTTTATTACTATAATTGGTATCCCCTTTGCCATGCAGCATTTTAAACTGGCAAAACTGGCTTTAACTCCCTTCGGGAAAGAAATTAAGTAAAATATTCAATCCATTCTCTTTCCATAAATAATTATTATAATGACTAATGTTAGCATAAATATTGAGGTATATCATTCAATTCTTAATGATTACTTCCTGCAAAGTGATTAATTTTATTTTTCAAGTTTCTCTGAAATAAATAATTATGTTAAATCTTAAAAACTTATTACTATGAACAATATTTTAATTTTCCTTGGTATTGTTGTTGGATTATTATCCATACTTATACCACTAATACTTTATGGATTAAAGAATTCTATTATTAAAATTATCAGTATTTCAATACTGCTTTGCGCAGCATTGGTGGGAGTTTTAGCCTTTATTATCGCGCTTGAGGGATTAAAACATCTTATATGGGTTACACCTATTGCTCTTATTATTATTGGCCTTGTTTTGATCTATTTGCGAAACCAGCTTACAAGACCTATGAACTCATTAACCGATGATATCTTAAAGAATTTGTCACAGGGAAATCTCAACTTTAATTTTAACAAGGATGTATATAATCGAAATGATGAGCTTGGAAAAATCACAAAATCATTAGAAGAAATGAGGGTAAAACTTAATGAAATAATGAACGAAGTAATTGCAATTTCTTATTCAATTGCCGATTCCTCTGCAATGCAAAGCTCTGCCGCTATGCAACTTTCGCAAGATGCCAGCGAGCAGGCTTCTTCGGTTGAAGAAATATCTTCAACTATTGAAGAGATAAATTCGAATATTAAAAATAATTCCACAAATGCAAATGAAACAGAAAAAATATCTTTATCAGCGCTTGCAGGGATTGAAGATGTTTACCAAAGAACTTCGAAAACAGTTGAAGCTACAAGGATCATTACCGATAAAATTAATATAATAAATGATATTGCCTTTCAGACCAATATTTTAGCATTAAATGCAGCAGTTGAAGCAGCAAGGGCCGGAGAACATGGAAAAGGTTTTGCGGTTGTGGCAGCTGAAGTCAGAAAACTTGCCGAAAGAAGTAAAAAAGCTGCTGAAGAGATAGTCGAGTTGTCGAAACAAAACTTTAATTTGGTAGAAGAGGCTGGTAAAAAAATGAAAGAAATGGTCCCGGAAGTTGAGAAAACCACCAAACTTGTCCAGGAAATTTCGGCCGCAAGTTATGAGCAAAATACCGGTTCTGAGCAGGTTAATAATTCTATTCAACAAATTAATGTGATTACCCAAAAAAATGCCTCTGCCTCTGAAGAAATTGCAACCAGCGCCGAAGAATTGGCAGGACAAGCCGGGCAATTAAAAAATATAATATCATTTTTTAAATTGGAGTCTTCTTTAGTAAATGAAAAACACGGTATTTTGCCTTCTAAAACTAATTCATCGCTAAAACAAAAAAATGTTCAACCAATTGAACAAATTTATTAGCCTGAACAATTTCCTTCGATGAGGGCTTCTTAGTTCATGAATTTATCACTTTTGCCATAATAGGTTTGAATAATTATTTTTTCTTTGTTGGTTTAAATTAGTGTTAAAATTTACTGATTTTATTTTAGG
>JAFGQQ010000349.1 GCA_016935595.1 Bacteroidales bacterium | reverse complement strand
TAAAACAATAATTATTGCATTTTCCTTAATCTTATTATCTAACAGTCTTTTTGCCAAAAAAATAGAAAATAAACAATTTGCCCTATTCGACTATGAAGTTATAATTGATGAAGAATTCAGGACAGAAATAAAAGCCCTTGATAGTTATATTAATTCAATAAGAGGATATATGGGTAAAAAACAAGACAAACTTGAAGGCAAAATTTATGATATGACTTATCCTCCTATCGAAGAAAAACTTGAACAAAGATATAGTATTGATATTCTGCCTGTTAACAGCTATACCGAAAATATTAATTACAATCCATACGGATATCCTAAAACATCAATAAAAAAAGCCCAGGAATTGGGATATTCACATTTTTACCTAAAAATATCAGTATATATTACAACTACCACACCCAAGGCAAAAGATGCGAAAAATTCAATTATGTATAAAAATAAAACTTGCCCAAAAGTTACTGTTGAAGTTGAAGTATATGAAAAAATAGGCATAATACCTGTTGGAAAAGCAATTGGTGAAGCACAATCCAGCACTCCGCAAAGGGTTGAAGATAGATTTTTACTTGGTATAGTACAACCAATTGAAGAAGATGATGTTTCGGAGTTAGATGAAACTTTATTTGCCTTAATTTTAAAAGCTATTGATAACATGCTCATCAGTTTTGATAAAAATATTTAATTCACCGGAAATTTATAAAATTTGGCAGATTTAAAAGATAAGTATTATGTTATTGGAGTAATGTCGGGTACTTCTGGTGACGGATTGGATCTGGCCTTATGTTATTTTGAAAAAAAAAATAATACATGGAATTATAAAATTCTTGATGCTATCACCAGACCCTATGATGAAGAATGGAAAAATAAACTTAAAAATGCACATCAATATAATGCATTTCATTTAATAAAGCTTCATAATGAATATGGTGAATTTATCGGACATGAAATCACCCATTTTTTCAGAAATAAAAAAATACGATTAGATTTTATTGCTTCTCACGGACATACAATATACCACCAGCCTATTGACAAAATTACTTTCCAGTTAGGATCTGGTGCAACTATCGCAGCCAAAACCCAAATAACAACCATTTCCGATTTCAGAACTTTAGATGTTGCTCTTGGAGGAAACGGAGCGCCTTTGGTTCCAATAGGCGATGAAATATTATTCGGCAATTACGACTTCTGCCTTAACTTGGGAGGTTTTAGTAATGTTTCTTTCAGAGAAAATAACAAAAGGATGGCTTTTGATATTTGTCCAGTGAATTACATTCTGAACTTGTTGGCTAAAAAATTAGAAAATGAAATTGATAAGGAAGGCAGGTTAGGTAAAAAAGGAAAAATAAATCAAAATTTGCTTGAAGAGTTGAACAATATTGAATATTATACCGATGTACTTCCTAAATCACTGAGCAGGGAATGGGTTGAAAATGTTATGTTGCCCTTATTAAATCTTTATGATATACCTGTTATTGATAAATTAAGAACGATTTACGAACATATTGCCATACAAATATATAATTCAATTATTTACAGGAGTGGTAAAAATATTCTAATAACCGGTGGCGGAGCACATAATGCTTTTCTAATGGAGCTTATTAAAAAGTACATAATAGAAAAAAATATTATTGTGCCAGATAAATTAATAATTAATTATAAAGAAGCATTAATATTTGCCTTCCTTGGAGTGTTAAGGATGAGAGATGAACATAATTGTTTATCATCTGTTACAGGAGCATCAAACGATAATATTGGAGGAGTGATTTATAAAATTAATTAATCTTTTATTATGGAGAATTTTACCGCTTATAATCCAACAAAGTTATATTTTGGAAAAGGAGTATTAGATAAGTTAGCTGAAACAGTGGAAAGTTACGGAACCAAAATTTTACTAATTTATGGCAAAGGATCGGTTAAAAAAAATGGTTCTTATGATAAAACCATTAAAGAATTAAACAAAATCAATGCTCACATTTTTGAATATTCAGGAATTAAGCCAAATCCGGTTATTGAAGACGTTGATAATGCTGCCAAACTGGGTATTGAAAATAATATTGATATGGTAATTGGCTTAGGTGGAGGTAGTGCCATTGATACTGCAAAAATTGTTACTTTATGCATTAAAGAAAGATGCCCCGGCTGGGATATCATGACAAATAAAGTTAAACCAACATCTTCACTTCCTTTAATATGCATTTTAACATTAGCAGCTACGGGAACAGAAATGAACGGGAATGCAGTAATACAAAACCCTGAAACACACGAGAAGAAAGGATATACTTCCCAATTAATTTATCCAACACATAGTTTTCTCGATCCAACATATACTTTTACTGTTCCTGCAAAGCAAACTGCATACGGAATAGTTGACCTGATTGCTCATACTTTGGAAGAATATTTTGGAGACGGCATATCTCCCCTGTCAGATAAATTTGTTTATGCAATTATTAAAGAAGCAATGGAAAATGCCAAAAAAGTTCTCAAATTTCCAACTAATTATGAGTATAGAGCTAATATTTTATGGGCCTCCACAATGGCATTGAACGGCAGCACTTCATTTGGCAGAAGAACAGGTGACTGGGGTGTTCATCAACTGGGGCACGTCCTGTCTTATTTATTTGACACACCTCATGGTGCAACATTGTCAATTGTTTACCCTGCCTGGTTAAGATTACATTTGAGTTTGCTCAATAACCGGATAAAAGAATTAGGAAAAGCGTTATTTAACACTAACACTGCTGAAGAAACAATATATAAACTGGAAAAATTTTT
>JAFGQQ010000042.1 GCA_016935595.1 Bacteroidales bacterium | reverse complement strand
TTTTAATTGTCAGATGGAACCGCATGATTAAAATAATCATTGTCGTGTATGTTTAATGATTATTTTAATCATGCTTGTTTCATTTTAATATTGTTTTTTATGTTTATCCAAATATACTAATTTTATTTATAATTAAGCCAGAATCATCCCCGGGCGTTTTCCCCTTTCTTCCTTTCGGTAACTTTGTTTATGAATTTCTTAGAGGCCATTTTTAAGGAATATCTGATGGCAGATTACTTATTTTCATTAAATATAACAAAAAAAATACATTATTAACGAGTCTGTCCAAAAAGCCAAAAATATAAGAAATGCCACAAAAACACCAAATCTCCAAATCCCACAAAAATTTGATAATCAATAATGTTAATTTCGTGAAATTTTGTGTTTTGGAGCATTAGTGGCAAAAAATAAACTTTTCGGACAGCCCCCCTGTTTTTATTTCTTTCCATAGGTTGCGTATCTGGACCGGAATGTTTATTATTTATTTTAAATATTTATATCAAATGCACTTTAATTATAACTTTAAATAAATATATATAAATTATTATATTTCAATAATTTAAAAAATATAATAATTCAAAATTCAACATTCATAATTTAAAATTAATATTTAAGCTTCTATCCTGCTCTGAATTCAATCCTATCTTAGATTATTTATATTATATTCAAAGTGTTGATATAAAGTATTACCAATTTTGGACGAGATTTCCTTTATTTCTTGTCCGTTTAAAGGTTTATGAAGTAATTTTTTTATAAATAATTTTTCTCGTTTAACAAGAGGATCGAAATGATGTATAAATATTTCATATTGATATTTTTGAAAAATGATTTTAAATACATATTTACAACTAAATGAATTTATTCCACCCTTTTTATAAACTCCGAAATCTATATTATATTCTATCACTGCCTTATCAATTTGTCGATTTCCACGTTTACTTAATTCTTTCTTAATTAATTCAACAGGTACTTCATTAATGCAATTAAATTCAGGAAGATCAAATGTATGTAATCTTATTTTAATAGTATGATTGGGATTATAATAAAACTCGTTGAATTTTTTTACATTATTTGTTATATTAATTAAGAGTTTATAGCCCCAGTTATTTAAAGCTTTTTTTACTTCCTCAACCGATAAGTTGGTTTTTACTTCATTTGCCTCATTTTCCTTATCGATTTTTTGTTTTAGTAAGGCTATTTTCTTATCGAGGTCATCTTCTTCTTCAATCGATTCACCTTTTGCCCCTTTAATCATTAATTCTAATGAGCTGATAACTTGCTCGCAGATATAATTAAAGAAATATTCAATTTGTCCGGCATCAGCTTGTTCAAGTGCATTAAAATAATTTTCTTTATCTTCTGTTTTTATAATTGCAGGGGGATGCCCTTTTTGCATTAAAATAAAATTCATCAGTAAACGAGCAATACGACCGTTTCCATCATCAAAAGGATGAATACGTATAAAACGATAATGAAATTCAGTAGCAAAGAGAATAGCATCAATATCGGATTTATTTAGGTTTTGATTATACCAATTCATTAAATCCTTCATTTTTGCAGGAGTTTCTTCCGGCGAAGCAAAATAAAATATTTCCCCTGTTTTGGTTTTTACATGATTGGGTGTGGTTTTATATTTACCAACCTGCACAATTTTTTTTGTTGGTTTTCCCTCAGGTGTAATTGCATTAATTTCATATGGTTCTTTAAGAATTATTATATGCAATTCTCTTATAAAACTCTCTGTTAAAGGTCTTTCTTGTCTTATTACTTCTTCAATTGATTTAATTGCTTCATTATGACCAGACATTTCCAAATGATCCTTCAATGGTTTAGCTTGTGCAGTTTGTCCAAATAAGATTAATGCTTTAGTTTCGCTATAAGTTAATGTATTTCCTTCAATATGAGAAGAATGGTAATTCCAATCGAGATGAAATTTCTGCATAATTCTTTTTTCCATTTCAGGCGTTAGTGGTCTTAACAAATCAATATCCTCTTTTAAAGATTTTGCTTTTTTTAAGTTTTCCTTATATGGCATAATTATTAATTGTTATTTCTTATTACTAATTAAAAGCTCTTTAACATCAATATTTAAAATATCTGCAATTTTATAAAGGTTTTCAATACTTGGTTGTCTGCGATTATGAACGTAAGAATTAACCATATTGTAACTTTTTCCAAGCTTTTGTGCCAGCCATATTTGTTTAATACCTTTTTCTTCAAGCACTTCCTTTAACCTATTCATATTTATTTTTTTTAACGAATATAAGAAAAAAATACTATATATATCATAAAATGAGATATTTTTATTAAATATTTGTAAACACTCCACACATTTCAAATTGCCCTGCAAGCAAAAAGAGCATTTCTTTCTGAGAAATTCAGAGGCTTTTTGAGGTGAGAATAACTTTTTAATGCCATTGTTCCTGCCTACGCAATGGTTTGGAAAGCAGATAATATAACCTATTCAGCATAAATTAGTTCCGGGACTTCAGTCCCATAATAGCAACCTGGTATTACTTTTTTATCAGTTTACTTTCGATCGCACCCTCTGCTGTAACAATTTTTAGTATGTACACTCCTTGTGAAAGAGCATCAACTGCAATAATTTCATTTGCAAACACTTCTTTTGTAATAATCAGTTTTCCATTTAGATCAAATAACATGAACCTTGCACTTCCCTCAATGCCTTTTATTTGTAAGGAACTGCCTGCTGGATTTGGATAGATCTCTATTTCTGTATCGTTTTTAGTATAAATGATATTGTCCGGTTCATCAGGATATTGTTTAGTATTGCCTGCTCCATATGTACTGTTTGTTAATAAGCTTTTTACATCATAGCTGGTATCAAGAGAATATGTATATGGCGGGTCAAAAACATCTGAATTTGTTGCCCATGTGGAGAGCGTGGTACTAACCAGGCAAAGATCATTCCATTCAATACTACCCTGTATGCCATCATTTGTCCAGTCCCACCATGTATTACTAATATTTTCAAAATAACAATTTTCAACCAGTATAGAACTTTCTACACCTACTCCTATTGTATAGTCATTTTCCGGATTTGTGGGAGGACAACCATAGAAATTATTGTAAACGTGCACCTGTCCGAAACGAACACGGGGCATTCTTTGCTGGCAGCCATTTTCATACCAGTTATGATGCATGGTTACATGTAATTTTCCCCTGTCCTGAATCCAGTTATCATCACTATGCCCTATAAGATTAGGAAAACAATGAGAAGTATTAGTGGGATACTGGAAACGACACCATGATACGGTAATATTGGTAGATCCCCTTTTAATATCAAATGAACCATCTGCGCAATCAATGAATGTGCACTTGTGTACAAATATTTTTGTGCATTCATTACTCGCTTCAACACCATCTCCTGTGCCCACTCCGGATTTATTGGTTATAATAAGGTTCTGAATTATTATATTGGTTACCCCGCTTAATGCCAGGTTACCTGTTAATGTACTACCTAAGTCAGCCCCTATTATAGTTTTATTCGAGTTTACATTAACTGAACCAATTTCAAGATTGCCGGATACAATAATCACTGCTTCGGAGTTTGATTCTACTGCTGATCTAAATGCCGATGCTGTAGTAACAGTTACCGGGCTTGCATTTCCTCCGCCAGTGGTACCGGTGGCATAACCATCAGCCGTTGCAACAGTAAAAATAGTTTGCGCATTCACTGATGAAAAATAAATAAAGAACAAAATACTTAAAATGAGGTTAATTGAGGTATTTATATTTTTTTCCATTATTTCAGTTTTTGTATGCAATATAAATATTTTTAACTCTCTCTGGAAATAAACATTTCAATTTTTCAGTATTAATTTACTCCATGCATATTTCAGTCATTTCACTAGCAAAAAGAGTCAGCTTATCCAGTGGATAAAGCTGCCTACTGACAGGTAAATTTTCCATTTTGTAGGATTTATAGTATTTCTGAGGAAAAAACTTTTTTTGCCATTGCCTTTGTTTTTACGATTCATTGGTTACGGGACAATAGGACAAATCCTATTAAAAAATTTTATCTAACAATATTATACACAATTATTTCCGTCTATTTCGATTATATATTCCCCTGGATTTAAATAACTATTTATTAATGTGGTAATTAATCTTCCTGTTATGTCTATTAATTTAATTTCTACATAGTTGGCTTCATTCAGGGAATAATGTAAATTTAGTCTGTTTGTGAAGGGATTTGGATAAATGCTAAAAGTAAAATCAGAATTTTTTAAATCATTTAAATCAATTGTAACATTCTAGGCTATAATTAATTTGTAATATAAAAATCATTTATATTACACAATCCAAATTTTTTAGTATTCATTTCTTTATAGTTTTTATTATAAAGCTAACATATTTTAATACTTTCTAATAGAGAATTACTGTTTTTATATTTCCAGATACTTATTTACAATTTATTTTCGACTTTGCAGTACAATCCAATCCATTTCTGAACTATATAATCTATAAATTATGCTAAATATCCCTCTCCTAATATTTAATACAGGTCTGCTCAAGCAACAAGTGTTTCAATCTGATTTCTTATATTAATCCTGTGATTTTTTTAACATTTATTTTAACATTTATCATATCAATTTTATTATCTTTATTCATAATAATAATATTTTTCAGGAGGATAAAAATGAAAATAAAAATAATACTATTAACACTTTTATTGAACGCATATGTGGTTTTTAATTCATACAACCAGCAAGTTCCCCTTGTCTATAGTATAGAGAACACGGGCGCAGACTGCCCTGAACCACCATTACCATCTTTCGAAGAACTCCCGCTTATTGATCCTCTACCCGATCCCTTCGAGTGGTCAGATGGAAGTGGTTACATCAACAGCATAGACGACTGGCGCTGCAGGCGTGTAGAGATCGGAGCTGAAATACAGCAATATGAACTTGGTACCAAACCTCCTCATCCCGACACTTTGGAAATTAAATTCATCGATGATACAATGCTCATATACCCCCCTTTTTTTCCTGGCGGAGATACTATCACGGTGTCTTGTGCGCTGATCAAAGTGACCATAATAGTGAATAGTGACACACTTATGCTAGATGTACCTGTCAGCCTCCCTAATGGTCAAGGCCCTTTTCCAGCTGTTATTGGGGTAGGTTCTCCTTTTCCTGGTATGATTAGTAGTCTTCCTTCCGATATCTTTACCAGTCGCGGAATCGCAACCATCAATTTTATAGAATCCCAGATCACAAACGCCTGGTCAAACATACGCGGCGATGGTCCCTTCTTCGAACTTTATCCGGATAAAACAAGGAGCAAATTTATTGCCTGGGCATGGGGCGTCAGCCGTATTATAGACGCACTTGAGATATGCCCTGAAGCCAACATTGATCTTTCGCATCTGGCTATAACCGGTTGCTCCTATGCCGGTAAAATCGCACTCTTTTCCGGGGCGTATGACGAACGCATTGCACTTACTATTTCCCAAGAATCAGGTGGTGGTGGATTCACAGCCTGGCGTGTTACCGAAACTCTAAGTGGAAGCAGGGAAACCCTGAGAAACGCTCAGGGGCAGGCCTGGTATTACTCGGGTGTCTCTCAATTTAATAATGCAGTTAATAGGCTACCTTACGATCATCACGAATTAATGGCCATGATAGCACCCCGCTCACTTTTTGTTACAGGAAATCCAAGTTATGAATGGCTGGCAGATGAGTCCGGACACGTTGCATCAAAAGCTGCACATGAAGTCTGGAAATTTCTTGGAGTGCCTGACAGGTTCGGCTTTTCTATTCTTAGTGGACATGACCATTGCGTGGTGCCGAACAGCCAAATACCTGAAATAGAGGCTTTCGTGGATAAGTTCCTCTTAGGTGACACAACCGCGAATACGGATATCTCGACCAGTCCTTACAATTCCGACATTGATCACTGGATTGAATGGTGGGGTACCGGAGAACCTCCAATTTATAGAGATACTTCTACAACAAAGCCTGAGCGTATTTCCGAAACAATGAATGACCGAATCGATCTTATGCAAAATTACCCTAATCCGTTTGATCAAACAACTACTATCGAATATTCCGTTCAAAAACCATCACAGGTCGAGTTAAAAATCTATAATTCATTAGGTCAGCTTACCAAAACCCTAGTTGATAATTTTAAAACAAATGGTGAATATGCAGTTAACTGGGATGGTAAGGATAACTCCGGCAATAATGTGCCTTTAGGTAATTATTTTTACAGGATTAAAATTGGTGATTATACCTCAGTTAAAACTATGATTTACTTTAAATAAGGAATAAGCATTTTAGAAAAAACCAACATTGTTTTGTTGTATATATGCCATATATTGTAACATAAATTTAAACACATATTTTTTCCTCCCTAAAATAGATATGGCTATATTGTAATCTTTAATAGAATACATAAAATATTAAAAATTTCTTAATTTATTCTTAAAATAAATTATATCACCTGCCCTTCTTAATTTTTAATTTCTTTAAGTCTTCTTAAACGCATTTTTTCGGCTTTAGCTGCGATTAAATTCTGGACAGTACTAATGATATACTTTCGTTTGAATTTAAAGTATTAAGATAAAATTGTTAGTTAATCAGCATCACACAACAATTTAAAAAACCTCTTTCGTCTTGCTAACCAAACTATGCAACTGAAGTCATTTTATAATGTCTTTGTTTTTAAACTTTAAAAGAAAAAAATGAGACTACTAAAAATTTTGATGGGAATTGCTTTATTAAATCCAACTTGTTATACTATAAATGCACAGGAACTAAAACAGGTAATTCGAGGACAGGTCATTGATATTGAATCACAGGCTCCTTTGGCTTTTGCCTCAATAGCAATAATTACTACCGATTCTTTATTAGGAGCAATAACTGATGATGAAGGAACCTTCCGAGTGGAGAATGTGCCAATTGGACGACACGATTTAAAAGTATCATACATGGGTTATGAGACTCAAATAATTCCTGAATTGATGGTCTCAACTGGAAAGGAAATGGTGTTGACTATAAAAATGAAAGAACAAATTACGGAATTAAAGGAGGTAGCAGTAAAGGCTTATACAAAAAAGGATAAACCACTGAATAGTATGGCTACAGTTAGTGCACGTACTTTCTCAGTTGAAGAGGCTCGTCGTTATGCCGGTGGTTTCGACGATCCCTGCCGACTGGTAGCTTCTTTTGCGGGTATCACAACTGATAACATTCGGGATAATACCATTATTATTCGGGGAAATTCACCAAAAGGACTATTGTGGAGACTGGAAGGTATTGAAATTCCAAATCCTAACCATTTTGCTAATTTAACCACATTCGGAGGAGGTGGAATATCAGCACTCAGTGCACTGGTTGTTGGTAATTCCGATTTTTATACCGGGGCATTTCCTGCTGAATATGGTAATGCCGTATCAGGTGTATTCGATATTAAATTACGTTCTGGTAATAATGAAAAACATGAGCATGCTGTTCAAATTGGCACTATTGGTCTTGACATTTCTTCAGAAGGACCTTTAGGAAAAGAAACAAGAACTTCATACCTGTTTAATTACCGTTATTCAACCTTTGGTTTGATTAGATATGTGTTTCCAGAAGAAGTTAAGGATTTTTTACCTGTTTACCAGGATTTATCTTTTAAAATTAATATTCCAACAAAAAAATCAGGAGTATTTTCAATCTGGGGTTTGGCTTCTGACGATTCAGATATTTTTAAAGCTGAACAAGACTCCTCGTTATGGGAAATGGTTGATGACCGTATGGATGGTAATATGATACAACGAATAAGTGGTTTAGGTCTAAACCATCGCTATATATTTCAAAAAAATGCATGGTTAAATACCTCCCTTGCAATAACAGGTGATTACTTTAAATATGAAGGAGGAATACTAGGGAATGATTTAAATCGCTATGATAATGAGTATATAAATACCCGTAATTACAAATATACATTTACTAGTGTCTATAATCACAAGTTCAGTGCAAAACACGCTAACCGAAGCGGATTTATTGTAGATAATATGCATTACAATACTCTTTTAAAGCATGCCCCTGCTTATGACCAGGGTTTGATTACTGTAGCTGATGAAAAAGGCTCCTCAAATATGGTACAGGTTTTTTCACAATCAAAATTTAGTATAACCAGGCAATTTAGTTTAAATGTTGGTTTACGTGGCCATTTCTTCGATCTCAATAACGAATTGGTAATAGAACCCAGAATTGGGCTGACTTATAATTTAGGTATGACACAGTCGGTTAGTTTGGCTTATGGAAAGCATTCAAGGTTAGAGCCCCTGACCTTATATTTTGCCAGGAATAATAATGGTAACAGTTACACGCAACCAAATAAAGATTTAAAAGTTTCAAAAGCACATCACCTGGTTTTTGCATACGACATCAGCATAAATCCTAATTTACGATTGAAAATAGAACCATACGTTCAATATTTATTCGATGTTCCTGGAATTCCTGACAGTAGTTTTTCAGTGTTAAATATGGAAGCCGACTGGTATTTTAGTGAAGAACTGATAAATACAGGTAAAGGCAGAAACACAGGAATTGATATTACCCTGGAACGTTTTCTGCAGAAAGGTTATTATTATGTGTTTACGGCATCGTTTTTCGACTCAAAATATAAGGGTGATGATGGTATTGAACGTAACACACGATTTAATACGCAATATGTATTTAATCTGCTCTATGGTAAAGAATGGACTGTTGGAAAACAGAATAACAAAATTTTAGGGGTAAATGCCAAACTGAATTTCTTTGGAGGGAAGCGAACAACGCCTGTAAATGATATCGAATCGGATTTAGCTCAAGATGTCGTGTACCATTATGCACAGTTATATGAGGATAAGGAACCTGATAAAGTTCATGTAAGTGCAACAATCAATTACCGGATAAATAAAAAACGTCATTCTAGTATATGGTCTTTGCAATTGGTAAATTTGCTCCTGGCAAAAGAAAATTATGGTTTATATTATAATTATAAAACCAAACAGGTTGAACCCTGGGAATTTGCAGTACCTGTTCCAAACCTAAGTTATAAATTAGAGTTTTAATTACAAATCCGATCTTTTTATCGAAAGCACCTTTCAGCTCTATACACAAAATGAATTTATTCTATATTGAAATAGAAATATTGAAAAAATATTGATTTATTTTTGAATTTAACATAATTCCATTTTTTTAATTTCATTCTTCTTAATGAAATAATTAACCCGAATTGAATATTTAGTAAGAACATTATCTGGAAGCTATTTATTACTAACTTAGAAAATGATGGTTTAGTAGTATATATAAACAGGTTTGCAAAAATAATTTGTTATTGTAACTTTATTTCTTCCTTGTATAATTTTGCTTTCCTAATAATTGAATTATTGAAATTATAAGTATAATTGATTATTTTTATCGTCTATTGGCTTTTAATATCAACCATAAAACATACTATCATGAAACTATATAATATAATTATCATTTTTTCATTTTTAGCACTTATTTGCTTTACACAGTCTGTCCCGCATAATAAATTGAATGCAAATTATAGAATTACAGGAGTTTCGTTTAATAAAGTAAAAATTAACGATAGCTTTTGGCTGCCTAAGATCGAAACCAACCGCACAGCAACCATTCCGGCTTCATTTAAAAAATGCGAGGAAATGGGAAGAATAGAAAATTTCCTTATTGCCGGTGGCAAAATGAAAGGGAAAGTAAGAGGTAAAATGGTTTTTGATGATACTGATGTGTATAAAATCATTGAGGGTGCCTCCTACTCCATGTCAACCATACCTGATCCTGAACTAGATGCCTATGTTGATTCCTTAATATCCATTATTGCAGCTGCGCAACAGGAAGACGGATACCTGGTAACCTGGAGAATCATCGACACCTCCTATTCTCCGTCAACATGGTGCCCTCCAGGTAACAGATGGGAACATCTGGGGTGCAGTCATGAATTATACAATAGCGGACATATGTTTGAAGCTGCTGCAGCACATTACCTGGCAACAGGCAAAAGAAATTTTCTTGATGTTGCCATTAAAAATGCTGACCTGCTGGTAGATGTATTTGGATCTGGTAAAAATCCACAAGTACCTGGCCATCAAATTGTTGAAACAGGGTTGATAAAATTATATCTAATAACTAAAAAGAATGAATATCTTGATCTTGCCCGACTTTTCTTAGATAATAGAGGTGACAGTACCTTACGTGAAATATGGGGACCTTATAGCCAGGATCATAAACCTGTAATACAGCAAGATGAAGCTGTAGGGCATGCTGTTCGTGCCGCATACATGTATTCAGGTATGACAGATATTGCGGCTTTGTTTGATGATGCTGAATACAAAAATGCAATAGATAAAATCTGGGAAAACGTTGTCAGCAAAAAAATGTATATTACAGGCGGTATCGGTGCACGCCATCAGGGTGAATCTTTTGGCGAAAATTACGAACTGCCTAACCTCACGGCTTACAACGAGACTTGTGCTGCTATTGCCAATGTATACTGGAACTACCGGATGTTTCTTTTATACGGAGATGCAAAGTATATGGATGTATTGGAGCGTAGTTTATATAATGGTGTAATATCAGGTGTTTCACTAGATGGGATAAAGTTTTTTTATCCCAATCCCCTCGAATGCGATATGGAATATCCTTTTAATAGTGGTGGAACTTTAAGCCGTCAACCATGGTTCGATTGCTCTTGCTGTCCGACCAACCTGTGTCGTTTTATGCCATCTGTACCTGGTTATATTTATGCTCAAACAAACGAAAAATTGTATATAAACCTGTTTGTTCAGAGTTCTACTGAGGTAGAGATAAACAATATACTGGTTACTATTAGCCAGGAAACAAATTATCCATGGGAAGGAACGGTTAAAATTATTTTATCACCTGAAAAGGAAACCAAATTTTCATTAAACCTGCGTATACCGGGCTGGGCTGTAAATAAGCCGCTTCCTGGTAATTTATATACTTATGCCGGTGTTAATAAAAAAGAGCCTGTGATAATGATAAATGATGAGGTGGTTAATATTAAGCAGGAAAATGGTTATGTAGTTCTTACACGCAAATGGAAAACAGGAGATATTATTGAATATATATTACCAATGGAGACTCGTAAAGTGATTACCAACGAAAATGTTGAAGCTGATCGAGGATTAGTTGCATTTGAACGGGGTCCTATTGTTTTCTGTGTTGAAGAAATTGATAATCCTGATATAGATGAGTTAAAAGTTACTGAAAACATGCAATTTGCCGCTAATTTTCATCCTGATTTGCTAAATGGAATTGAAGTGATTACCGTAAAAAACCAGGAAAACAACCAGAAGTTCACTGCAATTCCTTATTATGTATGGAATAATCGTGGTGCCAATAAAATGAAGGTCTGGCTGCCAAAAAATTAATACCATATGATAATTAAATTTTTATTATTATCAATTAACTTTCTTTTATTAATTGTAATCACTAACTAATAATAAATGAAAAAGATTCGGAAATGACAAATTTGGATTTATTTTTTAAAAGATGATTTTTTTAGGTATTCAAAATACAT
>JAFGQQ010000348.1 GCA_016935595.1 Bacteroidales bacterium | reverse complement strand
TGATATTATTGCTGAAAACGGGAAAATCATACTTTCAAAAAACTATACAGGTGGTAATATTATTTACGATAGATATAATTTAAAAGAATTTAATGCAGGATGGTATATTATAAAAATTCAAACCGGAAATGAGGTGAAAACAACTAAATTTCTGCTTATCAAATAATTTTCATAAAATATTGGAAATTTTACATGCTTCTTTATTACAATCCAAATCAATATTTTTGCTAGTAAAAGAGGTGTCTTATAAAAAGCATGTTAATATAAAGTGATTAAACTGCCTCTACAGAGGTCTCAAAATAATATTAATAATTGAATTTTTATGCAATTACTATGTTTAAAAATCCTTTTTCACAAAGATTTCATGATACGAAGGCCATCCATATAAAAACATATTGAGGCTCTTCTGTTATATTTAAAATTATTGTTTTTAGGATTCCTCCTATATAATTACTATCCAGTCCTATACTAAATCAAACTAACTGATAAACAGAATAATAAATAACACAAATTTGAGAATGAGATTACTTCAAACCCAAACCCTCTTCCTTCGCTAAAGTATGATTCCAGATTTAAAACTTTAGATTCGATTAAAGCATCTCAAATAACAAATAACTAATTAAAAATTAGAAAATTATATAATAAAGATACAAAATAATCTAGACTAATGATATTTTAATTATAAAGCAATACTTTATATCATTTCAAATGGAGTAAATCCAATTGAGATTCCCGAATAGATCAGCTAAATCAAATTAGGTTAATCCCAATACAATAACCAAAATTATTTTTATACCTTAATATTAAAAAATTTTCATAATCTTAATAAAAATGTTCATCTATTTATAATCTTATCTTTAAATATTTAACATTTAAATTTGATCAAATTAATATTACTTTTGTTTTAAAAAAAATCATGAATACTCTATTTCTTATATTATTATCGATCATCGGTTATATACTTGCTTATAGATTATATGGCAGATTCATAGCATCGAAAATTTTCAATTTATCCGATAAAAATATTGTGCCGTCTCATGAATTTAAAGATAATATAGATTTTGTGCCAACAAAAAAAAATATCATTTTTGGCCATCATTTTACTACTATTGCAGGTTTAGGACCCATTGTAGGACCGGCAATAGGTATTATTTGGGGATGGCTGCCTGCTTTTTTGTGGGTGTTTTTTGGTTCAATATTTATGGGAGCTGTACATGACTTTTCAACCTTGGTTATTTCAGGAAGAACAAAAGGAAAATCAATTGGCGACTTAACAGGTAATTTATTGAGTTCTTCAACTCGGTATGCATTCCAGTTTATTATGCAGTTTTTACTATTTATTGTTCTTGCTGTATTTGCCATGATTGTTGGTGTATTATTTAAAATGTACCCCGAATCGGTTATTCCTGTATGGTTTCAATTACCCATTGCAGTTTGGCTGGGATGGCAGATTAGAAAAGGTAAAAATGATTTTCTATATTCTGTTATTGCTGTTGTTCTGCTTTATCTATCTATTCTTCTTGGTGTCCAGTTCCCGCTTCGAATCCCACCTATTATGGGTTCAGAGGTAGTTACCTGGTGTGTAGTTTTGTTTATTTATGTATTTTTTGCTTCAACCATACCAGTACATAAATTATTACAGCCACGCGATTATATTAATTCACACCAATTATTCGTTGCAACATTTTTACTATTACTCGGAATAATTATTGCTCACCCGCCTGTCACTGCTCCTGCTATAAATCCTGAAGCTTTTAAAGCTGGTACCGATATTCCAAACCTTATGCCATTGCTTTTTATTACCGTTGCATGTGGCGCCATTTCCGGATTCCATTCACTTGCCAGCTCAGGCACTACTGTAAAACAAGTTGATAACGAAAAAGATATGTTATTCGTTGGTTATGGCAGTATGCTGGTCGAAAGCTTATTGGCAGTTTTAGTTTTAATGGCCATTGCCGGTGGTCTGGGAATGGGATTGGAAAAAGATGGTATCATGTTCAAAGGAATTGAAGCTTTCAGGCATCATTACAGTTCATGGAGTTCGGCATCGGGACTTGAAGCAAACCTTGAAGCTTTTGTTGTAGGTTCTGCAAATCTTTTAAACAGCTATGGAATACCTGCTTCGTTTGGGAAGGCATTAATTGCTGTTTTTATTGTTAGTTTTGCTAATACCACACTTGACTCTGCAACACGTATACAAAGGCTGTCCTTGCAGGAAATATTTAGAACCTCTTTTAAAATTAAAGAAATACAAAAAGATAAAAAGAATAAATTATATATTTTTCTTTTAAAACTGTTCAATTATATTAAAAAACAATTTATTTACAACAGATATATTTCAACCGCATTTGTTGTAATTGCAGCAGGTTTAATGACATTCGCAAAACCAGGTGCAAAAGGGGCGCTGGTACTCTGGCCGTTATTTGGATCATTGAACCAGTTATTGGCTGCATTAGCCCTTTTAATTGTTACAGTGTACCTGTATTTTAAAAAGAAAAATATACTCGTTGCTTTTATCCCTATGCTATTAATTTTAATTGTAACTTTATGGGCTATGGTTCAAAATGTTATTAAATTCCTAAATCAAAAAGAAATTTTACTCCTGATCATTTCGATTATTATTCTTGTTCTTACAATATGGCTCTTAATCAGTAGCATTAGTGCATTAATAAACAAAAAACATATTAAACGTGAAAATTAAATTATTCATATTTTTGCAAATAACAGGATTTTACTTATTCAGTTTACAAGCCCAGAATAAAGCATTTGAGATTAATCAAAAACTTGGCAGGGGAATAAACCTGGGAAATGCGCTAGAAAGTCCAAAAGGCACTTATGGATTATATCTTCACGAAAAATACTTTAACTTAATAGCAGAGATCGGATTTAATTCAGTGCGCATTCCGGCCCGGTGGTCAGATTATGCATTGGAAGAACCTCCTTATACAATTGATACTGCTTTTATAAACAAGGTTCAATGGGCAGTTGACCAGGCATTATCAAATAGCCTGATGGCTGTTGTAAACATACATCATTATTTAGAATTATTTGAGCTACCGGCAATCCATAAAAACAGGTTACTTGGTATCTGGAAACAAATTGCTATTCATTTTAAAGATTATCCTGACAGTCTTCTTTTCGAATTATGCAATGAACCTAATACAAATTTCACACCGCAACTATGGAATGCCTATGCAAAAGAAATATTAGACACAGTGAGAAATATTAATCCAAACAGAACTATTGTTATTGGTACTGCGGAATGGGGAGGTATCGGCGCGCTGGATAAACTTGTTTTACCCAATGATACGAATATCATTTTAACGGTTCATTATTATAATCCTTTTGATTTTACACATCAGGGAGCAAGCTGGGTTGATGGATCCGACGCCTGGTTGGGAATAACCTGGGACAGCACAGAAACACAAATGAACAATATAATTAACGATCTTAATATAATTCTAAGCTATGTCGATACCGCAAATGTTCCGGTTTATATGGGTGAATTCGGAGCATATAGTACAGCAGAAATGGATTCAAGGGCAAAATGGACGGCTTTTTGTGCACGTAAATTTGAAGAATTCGGATTTAGCTGGTCTTACTGGGAATTTGGAGCAGGTTTCGGAATTTTCGACCCAGGCTCAACTTCATGGCGAATAGAATTAGTTAAAGCTTTGGTTGAAACAACACCTACTGAATACCTGCCTCTAACCGGCGATACTATACTTATCTCAAATTTTGAATTTGGTCCTGGTAACTGGGGAATAAATCTGAATGGGACAGCTGCAGTTAATATAATACCAGAAAATGAAATGTACCATATTGAAATAACAGACGGCAGTGATCAAAACTGGCATGTACAAATGTCAAAATACCAATTACCAATTATTTATAAAACCACATACAAAGTTATTTTTGATGCTTATTCACCGGAAAAGCTCACAATTTCACCCTATGTCGGTAGAAATGCAGAACCATGGAATAGCTATAGCGGTTTTAATACAATCACCCTGTCCGATACCTTTACCAATTATTCATTTATATTTACAATGAATGATATTACCGATATAGCTACCCGTTTATCGATTGATATGGGACTTCAAACAGGAAATATTTATTTCGATAATTTCTTAGTCGAAATTATTGAAAAAACCAATCCTATCACTTCAATTTCTATTTACACAGAAACAGGATTGACTATAATTAATGAAAAAGAAGGAAATCTGCAATTATATGTTGATTTATCACCCAACACATTATCAAGTTCTGATGTGACCTGGACAATCGAATCAGGTTCAGGAATTGCAAAAATTAATAATTACGGATTACTTACGGCAATTGGCACAGGTGATGGCTCGGTTATTGTTGCAGCCAAATCTAAATTTGATCCTGAAATACAAGATGAAATTGAGATCTCGATTAAAAACCAGAAAACAGATGTTCAAAATAATTCTATTAATAATTATATAATCTACCCAAATCCTGTAATAGATATTTTATATATCGAACCAATTGATAAAATAAACCAATTTAATATTAAAATTTTCAATTTATTGGGTAATGAAATCAATTTACCGATTGAAATTATCCAAAATAAAGTCAAAATAAATACGTCTGGTTTAAAAAATGGTATTTATTTTATTAAAATTAATGGTATTACTTTATCAAGTACTTTAATTAAAATAGAATAACTATTTGATTAAAATATTCATTAGCTTAACTTAAATTAAAATAAAAATAATACTTATGTTTAAAACTCAAAAAATGAAACTACTGTTAATTTCTTTATTGTATATTATTATAGTCCTCCAATTTCCTGCTTGTAACCGTTTAAATAATAACGATTTTAAATTAAACGACCAGGAATATTTTGAAACTTGCGGATTTAATGTTCTTGTTTTCAATAACTGGTACAACGAATACTTTGGAGATTCAAAAATAACAGGAATCGAATTCATTCATCATGAGGTTCGTACTGCAACCAATGGAGATGTAAGACTTTGTCCAACCCCAGAACAATGGGACCCGATTCCAAAATTTATTGAAAAAAAAATTAATAAAACAGATAACAATATTGAAGTATTTTTATCTTATCCCGAATATGATTTTAATTATAGTTTAAAAGTAAAAAGTGAAAATGAGAATATTATTATTAGTGTTATTTTAAATAAGCCACTCCCTAAAAAGCTTATCGGTATTGCCGGATTTAATTTAGAATTTTTGCCTTCTGCCTATTTTTCAAAAGCTTACCTGATGGATGAAAGAAGTGGAATTTTTCCTCTTTACCCTGGTGGACCAATGAAAGCAGATAAATCAGGAATTGTGGAACCCAAGCCAATCGCCTCAGGCAAGGTGTTAACTCTTGCTCCGGAAGATCCTGCCCGACGTATAACTATTAAAACCATTGAAAATGAGCTTTTATTATATGATGGAAGGAATAAAGCCCAGAACGGTTGGTATGTTGTCCGTAGCCTCATCCCCGGAAATAAATCGGGAAAGGTAATTGAATGGAACATTACAGCTAACACTATTCCCAATTGGATCAGGCCTCCAATGATTGCCTATTCACAAGTTGGATATCATCCGGCACAAAAAAAAGTTGCAGTAATAGAATTTGATAAAAATGATAATCCTCAAGCTACAGCTCGTTTATTAAAAGTCAGGGAAAATGGCACTATTGAAGAAAAACTTAATAGTAAAATAAAAGAATGGGGTAACTATTTAAGATATAACTATTTCAAGTTTGATTTTTCTTCTGTTAAGGAAAATGGATTATACATAATTGAATACAATGGCATACGTACAAGTATCTTCAGGATCGCCTCAGATGTTTATGAAAATTCTTGGCATCAAACGCTTGATATATTTTTCCCGGTACAAATGGATCATATGCTTGTTAATGAAGCTTACCGTGTATGGCATGGAGCCTCCCACCTTGATGACGCTTTACAGGCCCCGGTAAATCACAAACATTTCGATTTATATGCTCAAGGTCCTACAACCGATTCGCCATATAAACCAGGTGAACATATTCCGGGATTGAATATTGGCGGCTGGTTTGATGCGGGTGATTATGATATAAGAACACAAACCCAATATCATACCGTACATAGTTTAGTAGATATATGGGAAAAATTTGGTTTAAAAAGGGATGAGACCTTAATTGACCAGAAAAAAAAATACGTTGATATTCATGCTCCGGATGGTATCCCTGATATATTACAACAAATAGAACACGGAACACTTGCATTAATTGCTCAGCACAGAGCTGTCGGACATGCAATTCCTGGCATAATAGTGCCTGACTTATCGCAATACACTCATCTTGGTGATGCAATAACCATGACAGATAATTTAGTTTACAATCCCGCATTGGACAATTTTAAGTCAGACGGATTTACCAGTGGCAAATTTGACGACAGATGGGCTTTTACGAGCAAATCATCTCCGCTAAATTACGGATCAATTGCAGCATTAGCCGCTGCGAGCCGTGCTTTAAAAGAATATAATGATGAACTGGCACTTGAATGTTTAGTAACTGCAAAAAAAGTCTGGAATGAAGAAAATAGTCATGAACCGGATATTTTTATTAGCGGCAATACAACCGGAGGAAAACTGGAAGATGAAAAACTCAAAGCAGCTGTTGAATTATTAATTTGCACCAAAGACACTATATATTCAAAAGCAATTGAAGAGCTTTGGCCAAGTATAGAAAAAAAATTTATGTTTAATTCAATTATGGCAGTGAAAGCCATTCCTTTTATGAATGAATCTTATACGGAAAAAATAAAAAAATTAGTCAAAGCATATAAAAACCAAATTGATAGTATTGATTATAATAATCCTTTTGGCGTTCCGATCTCTATAGGCGGATGGGGCGGAAACGGATGGGTAATTTATTTCGGAATTAATAATTACTATTTACATAAAGTTTTTCCTGAAATCATAAATCCTGAAGATGTTTATAAAGGATTGAATTACATATATGGTTGCCATCCCGGTTCTAATATCTCTTTTGTTTCGGGAGTCGGTACCCATTCAAAAAAAGTTGCTTATGGTAATAACCGGGCCGATTATTCATTTATTGCCGGTGGAATTGTTCCAGGTGCAGTGATTATAAAACCTGATTTACCTGAAAACAAAGAAGACTGGCCATTTTTATGGGGCGAAAATGAATATGTAATTGGTATGGGTGGAAGTTATATATTCCTTGTAAATGCTGTAAATGAGCTATTGAACAGTAAAAAATAATTATTTATATAAGTACTAATTAAAGAATAAATTTTTCCAATAATATTTTATCCATTTCTGAAAGTTCACCATTTCTCGATTTTATCTCAATAGATACTTCGTCTATTTTATCTGACAATCGTTTTTTCATGTTTTGGAACATACTGCCGGTTGCCACTTTATATGTTGTAAATAATCCTATTTTCTTTCTATTCAAATCAGGAAGCTGTTTGGCGAATTCTT
>JAFGQQ010000347.1 GCA_016935595.1 Bacteroidales bacterium | reverse complement strand
GATTGAAGAATGCTTTTATATCGCTGAAAAAAGAATATGTATCGATGTAATTGTAATTTAAACTCAATTTTCCTGCCTCTATTTTTGAAAGGTCGAGAATATCATTTATAAGTGTTAATAAGTTTTTACTGCTTGACAGAATCGAGCCCAGGTATTCTTTTTGCAGTTCATCAGTCATTGAATTAGAAAGTAGTTCGGCAAATCCCATGATAGCATTCATGGGAGTTCGTATTTCATGACTCATATTGGCCAGAAATTCGCTTTTAGCTTTATTTGCCACTTCAGCCTGTTTTTTTGCCCTTTTAAGTTCTTCTGACGCTTTAAGCCTTTCGGTAATATCTTCTTTAACAGCGACATAATGAGTAATCTCATTATTAATATTTTTGACTGGTGAAATTAGAACGCTTTCCCAATAAATATAACCGTTTTTAGTTTTATTGCATAATTCGGCTTTCCATTCTTTACCTGAAATTATGGTGTCCCAAAGGTTTTTGTAGACTTTTTTTGGTAATTTGCCGGCATTAAGAATCCGAGGATTTTTACCAATTATTTCATCTTTTTGGTAACCGGTAATTTCCGTGAATTTGGGATTAACATACCGAATGTTGCCTTTAATATCAGTAATTATAACCATAGCAGGGCTAAATTCAAGGGCAAGTGATAATTGCTGTAATTCCGATTCGGTTTTTTTTCTTTTACTAATATCATTTGCATAAGCAAATAAATATTCTTTACCTTCAAATTTCACATACGACATTGTAACCTCGACAACAACATTAGTCCCGTCGCTTCTCCTCAGAAAATCTTCAAATTCAACCGATCCTTTTTTCTTTACTTCATTGAATTTTTCTTTCCAGACATATGAAGGCCAATAGGCAGAAATTTCATAATAATAAGGGCTTACATTTTTTTTACACTCTGCTTTTAATAATTCACATGCTGCTTTATTACTATAAATTAATAATCCTTTTTTATCAATCCAGAAGGTTGGCGTTGTACTTGTATCAATGGAATATTGTACCATTCTTAAATTATGTTCGGCTAATTTCCGTTCGTTTATTTCGTTGGTAAGTTTTAAATTTGCCTCTTCAAGTTCTTGCGTTCGCAGTTTTACTTTGGCTTCAAGCTCTTCATTAAGTTTTAAGATTTTTTTCTCGGCAATTTTTTTTTCGGTTATATCGCGTGAAATATTTGCAGTGGCAATTAAATTATTATTTTTATCGAAAACAGGAAATTTTCTTACATGTGTATATATTATTTTGCCATCTTTATCAATAAATAACTCATCTCTTCCAATACATTCGCCTTTCTTTAAAGTTTGCGCTTTTCGTTCATCTTCCATATATTGCCTCACATGGGGATAATCACCGAATATTTCCAAATCGGTTTTACCAATAAGCTCGCTCATATTTTTTTTACCGCATAATTTTACAAGTACTTCATTGCATGCAATCCATCTTAGCTGAAGGTCTTTAATAGTAGCATGGTCATTTGTATTATCCAATATTGATCTTAAATATTCACTAATTATCTCTGCTTGTTTTCTTTGCTGAATTTCTTTTTCTAAATCTTTAACAGTTTCCTTAAGTTCATCACCTAAGGTTTTTGTAACTTCTTTTAAAAAATGTTTTTCATAAGCATTGTTAATAACAAATTTAACTTCATCAATATCTAAAGGTTTATTTAAATACCCATGAATTGAGGCTTTGTTAACAGCTTGTTCAATAATGTTAAATTCTCTATATGCTGTGATAATTATCCTAAGCATCCATGGAAATTTTTGATATACTTCTTCCAGTATTTCAATTCCATTATAACCAGGTAACCGGTAATCTGTTAATACTATTTGAATTTCAGATTTATTCAATATAGCGAATGCTTCATCTCTGTTTTTTGCCAGGTATATTTTATAATCATCCTCGAAAGCATCCCTAAAAAAAACAAGGTCATCGATATTATCATCAATATATAATAAAACAGGTATATTTTTTTTCTTAACTGACATATATAAGTTATATCTTTCTGTATATAAATTAGCAATTTTTTGGCAATTATAAAACTATTAAAGTCTTATTATTTATATATTTTTCGTATTTTCTAAAAGCTCTGATACAAGTTGTAGTAATTGCACAGGCTTTATAGGTTTTATTAAAAATCCGTCATAACAATCTGTAAAAGTATCTATATCTTCAATTGAATATGCAAAAGCAGTTTGCATAATGATTGGTATTGAAGGATTTATTTTTTTTATAATTTGGGTTGCTTCATCACCGTCTAATACCGGCATTTTCAAATCCATTAAAATTAAATCGATTTTGTTTGTTTTAACTGAGTTTACAGCTTCTTCCCCATTTTTAGCCCATATTACATTTGCGGCATTCGCGGTTAATATACTTTCAAGTAGATAGTAATTAGTATCAAAATCTTCTGCTATAAGTATATTATAGCCTTTTAATAAAGTAGATATATTTTCTTTAATATTTTCCATTTTTGAATTTTAATATAAAATGTACATAAAGTTTTTTACGTTTAAAGTATTATTTTGTGTCATTCTGTTTTAAAAACGAATACTAATTAGTAAAACATCATCAATTTGTTCATTATCACCTTTCCAATTGTGAAATGTGTCTTTAAAAATTTTATATTGATCATCCATGTTTTTGTTGTTTATTTCCACCAGGAGCTTTTTAAAATTTACAGTTTTAAATTTTTTATTTGTTTTACCCAGTAAAAATCACCGCTAACTATATCACGGGGCTGGAAGAATACAAAATGTTCAGGGAATAACGATTTTAAAATATAATCGGCAGCTCCAATATCGAAACCCTGTACAATACTGTCAGTATCGGTTTTTGCAGTTAAAAAAATTATAGGTATATCTTTAGTCGCAGGATTGTTTTTTATTTGCTGGCATACTTCAAAGCCATCCATTTCGGGCATCCTAAAATCTAATAAAATTAAATCGAAAGGCTTTTCATTTACCCATTCAAGAGCAGCTTTACCATTAATGGCATACTCAATTTGATAATTTTGCTGGATAAGCATACTTCCTAAAACCTGCAGGTTTTTAGGAGTATCGTCTACAATAAGTATATTAAAATTATAATTTTCCATAATTTAAAGGAATATTTATTTTTTTTCCATCTTTTTTAATTCATTAATTATTCCGGTAAATTGACTTAATTGTTTTAAAATCGAATCAATATCGAAGGTTGATATAGCCCTTAGAAAACGGTCGGCATAATTAATAAGTATCGGAATTTCAAAATTATTCATTGATTTACAGCAAGTTATTTTATTTTAATTTAGATGCTGTTATATTCAAGGCTTAAGCAAAGGCTTAGCCTTAGCCTCTGCCTAATTCAGTATCAAATGTAAAAGAATTGTTTCTTTTATCCTAATTTTTAATTAATTTGCGAAGCTATGTTCTTTATCATTTCCAATAAATATTTAAATTTATTTTAATGTTATTTTTCATCAATTTTTTAACTTGTTATTTGAATTTGTAAAAAATTAAGTACCTATGAAGAATTTAATAATTTCATCAGATTCGGATAAAAATGATACACCTCAAGTACATTTTAATGCAGAAACAGGGATTTTGGAAATTACAGGCGAATCTTATATGGAATCTCCTGATAAATTTTATAATCCATTAATTGATTGGATAAATGAATATATAAATGAAATTAACAAGCCTATAAACCTGACATTAAATTTAAGGTATTTTAATACCAGTTCTTCTAAATTTATTTTTGAATTATTAAAGGTCCTAAAGAATTATAAAGATAATAATGGTCAGGTGCAAATTACATGGCAATATAATATTGATGATGATGATTTGGCTGATGAAATAAATGAATTTTCTAAAGAATCGGGGATATTTATTAGAACTGAAACAGTTTAATTACGTGAGGCTATCCGGGTAAATATATTTTTGGGCCGGTTCCGGTATACCAATCCCGGTATCCTTAACATAAAATATAATATTCTTATTTTTAATGTTATATCCGAACTCAATTATTCCTTCATCCGTGAATTTTAAGGCATTGCTAATAAGGTTCATTAAAACCTGTCTAACTCTAACCTCATCTGTATAAATAATATCATTACTGTTTTCTAAGGCTTTTTTCGTTCCGATATATAGCGGACAACACTTATAACCGCATTGGAATTATAAAATTTAATAACTCTGGCGTTCCTGTGCCTTCATATTCCTTATTTAAATGCAGGCGCTGGAATACTCTGAAAAGCTTTTCTTTATATTTTTCATCGAAACCTATACCGTTATTGGTGATTTTATAAATGTTTTTTTTATATCAACCATATGATGAACAGTATAATTATTATATAAAGAAAAAAGGGAGATATTTAAATTAATCTCCCTTTAAAAAAACTGGTTAATTTAAGGTTTTTAGGCTATTTGAGGTTTAGGATAGTTTTTCAATGGTTCGAGGTATTTTTGAAGTTCTTCATCTGGTAAAGAGTAATCTTGCAGTTCACCGTTTAAATATTTATCATATCCGGTTAAGTCCATTAATCCATGTCCTGACATATTAAATAAAATTACTTTTTCTTTGCCTTCTTCTTTTGCTTTTTTAGCTTCCCGAATTACAGCTGCAATGGCATGGCTGGTTTCCGGCGCAGGTATGATACCCTCTGTTTTAGCAAATAATAAACCTGCATCGTAACATTCAAGCTGATTCAATGCTAATGGAGTTAATAATCCATCGAGAATTGATTTACTAACTAATGGAGACATGCCATGATACCTTAAGCCACCTGCATGAATTGGAGGAGGTATAAAAGTATGTCCTAATGAATACATAGCTACAAGAGGAACCATTTCCGCTGTATCGCCATTATCGTAAACATAAGGGCCCCTTGTCATTGTAGGACAGGAAGTAGGTTCAACAGGTATAATATCAATTTTAGCTCCGTTTATCTTGTCGTAAACAAACGGGAAAGCTAAACCTGCAAAATTACTTCCACCACCGGCACATCCAATAATAACATCAGGCTTTTTTATACCAAATTTTTTAAGTTGCTTTTTAGCTTCCAGACCAATGATGGTTTGGTGCATACAAACAAAATTTGTAACACTGCCAAGCGAATACCTGGTTTCTCCGGTTTGATCGGTAACTGCTGCTTCAATTGCCTCGCTAATAGCTATTCCTAAACTTCCCGGTGTATCGGGTGTTTTTTCCAGGATAGCCTGACCTGCTTTTGTTTCAGGACTGGGGCTTGCAATGCAATTAGCGCCCCATGTGGCCATCATAAGTTTTCTGAATGGTTTCTGGTCGAAGCTTATTCTGACCATAAATACTTTACATTCCAAACCTATCAATGAACATGCAAAGGCTAAGGCACTTCCCCATTGACCTGCCCCGGTTTCGGTAGTTAATTTTTTTATTCCAAATTCTTTGTTATACCAGGCTTGAGCAACAGCAGTATTTGGTTTGTGACTTCCGGGAGGAGAAACGCTTTCGTTTTTATAAAAAATTTTGGCAGGAGTATTAAGGGCTTCTTCCAAGGCGTAAGCCCGATGAAGAGGCGAAGGCCTCCATCTGGATAATAATTCTAACACTCCTTCGGGAATATCAATCCAGCGTTTGGTGCTATATTCTTGTTCAACCAGATTCATTGGAAATACAGGCCCCCAGGCTTCAGGCGGAACCGGTCCGTCCGGGCTCATATATGGAGGGATTTTAATATCTGCTGCCAGATTATACCATTGCCGTGGCATTTCTTTTTCGTCAAGGAATATTTTTCGAGTTTTTGCCATAATTAATAGTTTTTAGGTTTAATTTCATCTTTCATTCTATATATAAAAATAAAGACTACTCTGAAATTCAGAGTGGCATAAAAATAGTGATTATTTAAAATTTTCCAAATTTTTATGGTAAGAACTTTAGCAGATGTGTGTATTTTACTGGAGTTTTCTTAAAAAATATTATTTTAGAAACATATCCGCGACACGACAATGATTATTTTAATAATACAGTTACATCTGACAATTGAAAATTAAAATATACATAGATGAAAGTAGTTTTAAAAAATTATTAATTTAAGAAATTGAAAATTATAGAATTTAATATAAAAGTTTATCGGAAATAATTTCTAAGCATTATTTTAAAAATATTATCAGCCTTGAGCTTCTCGTAATTTATTTCTTAGCTGATTAGTTTCTGATCTAAGCCTGTCAATTTCTTCTAGCAACTCTTTTTCACGTTTATCCGATTGTTCCTGTGTGGCTCTCATTTCTTCGAGGTTTTGTCTTAACTCTTCTTCACTCGTTATTAACTCATTTGCTTGTTCTTTCGATTGTTCAAGTAATCGGGTCATCCGTTCATTATTCTTAACAATACTAATGGTTGATGCAATCTTCTCGCCTAAT
>JAFGQQ010000346.1 GCA_016935595.1 Bacteroidales bacterium | reverse complement strand
ATATTGAACTTCTCCGTTAATATTTAATTCAGGCGATGTTGCATAAACTTTATCGGCAATTTCTTTAAAAACCGGACCAGCAACTATATTACCATAATAAATATAACGGGAAGGAGAATTTACAACTACAATGCAGGAATATTTCGGATTATCGGCAGGAAAATAGCCAACAAATGAAGCTTGATAGCTAACTCCTTTATCATGATTATATCCGTACTTTTTATTAGCAATTTGGGCAGTTCCGGTTTTCCCTGCAATTTTATAATTAGGATTTTTTAAATTTTGAGCAGTTCCGTTTTCAACAACTCCTTCGAGTAATTCTTTTACTTTAATAATTGTTTGTTTTGAACATATTGAATGATTAATTACTTCCATTTTAAAAGAACGAGTAATCTCTCCATGTTCCATTATCCCTTTCACAAACCTGGGTTTAATCATTTTACCATCATTAGCAATAGCATTATAAAATGTCAATATTTGAAGCGGGGTAAGTCTCAATTCATAGCCAATCGACATCCAAGGTAAAGAAATTCCAGACCAGGTTGGATCAGATGGGTATTTAATTAATGGATCACCTTCACCTTTTATTTCCATGCCAAGTTTTTCATTCAAATTCATGCTATAAAGACGGTCAATGAATTTGCGTTCATTTTTACCATAGTATTTTGTAATAACTTTTGAAATCCCCACATTTGAAGAATATTCGAATGCTTCTTTAATGGTTATTTTACCATAACCGCCTTCTTTTGAATCGGTTAATTTTATTCCATAATATTCGATTTCTCCATTTCCGGTTTGAACTGTATCATCCAAATCAATGTGCTTATCTTCTAAAGCAACTATTAATGATGCCAGTTTAAACGTAGAACCAGGTTCGGTGCTTTCGCCTATAGCAAAATTATATAGCTCAGAATAGGTCCCATCTGAGTTTCTCTTAAGATTTGATATGGCCTTTATATCACCAGTCTCAACTTCCATCAGAACTGCACAACCATGGATTGCATCAACTTTTAATAATTGTTTTAAAAGCGCTTGTTCAGCAACATCCTGGAAATTAATGTCAATAGTTGTAATTATATCTTTTCCATTTTGAGGTTCTATGGCATTTTTGTCATCAATGGGCATCCATACTCCTCCGGAAAGTTTTTGCATTAATTTAACACCAACTACTCCCCGTAAATATTTATCATAAGCTCCTTCAAGGCCAACAGCGCCTCCTTCACTTATATATCCAATTGTTCTTGCTGCCAGGTTTAGGTGAGGCATAATCCGTTTGTTGGTTTGCTCTATTATTAATCCTCCTTTATACCTTCCTAAACGGAATATTGGAAAATTCCTGAGTTTTTTTAACTGTGTATAAGTAACATGTTTTTGAATTAAAAAATAACGATTTCCTTTATTCTTGTTAAGTATAAGTAACCGCCGATATTCATTTTGACTCCTGTCTTTAAAAAGATATGAAAGACATAAAGCCAAAGAATCAACTTTCTCATAAAACAAATCGGAATTTAATGCATTGCTGTTTAAATCCATTCTAACTTCGTAAAAAGGCACTGATGTTGCAAGCAGCCTTCCGTCATTTGAATAAATATCTCCACGATTGGGCTCAATTGTTACATCCTGATAACTTATCATTTCCGATTTGGATTTCCACTTTTCGGATTCAAAAAATTGCAGATAAAATACACGGCCAATTATTAATAAAGCAAAAAATAATATGCTAAAATAAATTACTGCAACCCTCCATACTATGTCTTTCTTAATACTCATTTATCTTTCTTATTTACTCTTATAATGACCGGAGGATCTTTTGATTCAACCAAATCGAGATCCTTGGAATTTACCAGCTTTACAACTTCAGATTGTTTACTAATATGCATTAATTCCGAAGCTATTGTAATTGCTTCAGATCTTAAGTCTTTCATTTCATTTTGTATAGCAGATGTTTCCCTTATTATACTTTCGGCATGGTAACGGTTTGCTATATAAACAATTGCTAAAAAAGCCAGAAAAAGAATAAATGGTAATTGTTTAACAAAAATATCACGCGTTAACAAACTGCCGTCAAGAACCTCTTTAACCGTGCTCTTTTTAGATGGTCTGCCTTTTTGAGTAATATCAACAAATTCGTTATTTTCAGATTTATTATTCATTAGAAATTAAATTTTTTCCGCAATTCTAAGTTTTGCACTCCTTGCCCGCTTATTATTCATTATTTCTTCATCACATGGTGTTATTACTTTCTTATTAATCAATTTTAATTGAGACCTTCGATTTTCATATAAATCAAGTTGTTGAATATCATTTAACCCTCCCTTTTTTATAAAATTTTTAACCCTTCTATCTTCCAGTGAATGATAGGTAACTATTACAAATCGTCCTTTTTTATTGAGCGCTCCTGGTACTTGAATAAGCATTTGTTCAAGATATTCAATCTCTTTATTCACTTCAATTCTAATGGCCTGAAATATCCTGGACAGAAATTTATATTCGCTTTTCTGGCTATAAAAATTTTTTAAACTTGCTACTAATTCGTTCGTGGTTCTTATTTTTTCTGTTTCCCTGGCATTGATAATTGCTTTTGCAATTTTATATGCATTTGGAAATTCTGCATATTGGTAAAAAATATTTGCCAGTTGTTCTTCATTATACCCATTCACTAATTCAAAAGCCGAAAAAGAAGAACTTTGGTCCATTCTCATATCTAAAGTGGAATTATACCGATACGAGAATCCTCTCTCAGGTGAATCGAAATGTTGTGATGAAACACCCAAATCGGCAATTATTCCGTCTACGGTGGCATAATTATAATACCGCAGGTAATTTTTAAAAAACCGGAAGTTTTGATTAATAAAAGTAAATCTTTGGTCATTAATTATATTCTTCTCAGCCTCAACATCACAATCAAATGCAATAATTTTACCCTTATCCAAATGTTTAAGAATTTCCCTGGAATGGCCTCCTCCTCCGAAAGTTAGATCAATATATACCCCGTCAGGCTTTATATTTAAGCCCTCAATACTTTCCTTTAAAAGTACAGGGATATGATAAGCCATATTTTTTATTCATTATTGGTTAAAGTTCCACCCAATATCTTTTCAGCCAATGAAGCAAAATCTTTTTCACTCATTTCTCCTTTATCATACAATTCTTTAGCCCATATCTCTATCTTCCCGTCCTGTCCGGCCAAGACAACTTCTTTGTTTATCTTGGCCATATCCAGTAAGCGTTTAGGAACCAAAAGCCTGTTATTGCTATCTAAAACAACTTCAGCCGATCCCCTGTAAAATTCTCTTAAAAAACGATTATGTTCTTTATTATATACATTAATTTTTTCCCTCAGAAGCATGTTTTGCCTCTCCCATTCTTCAATTGGAAAAAGAATTAAACAGGTTTCGAATATTTCTTTTTTTATGACAAACCTCTCCTGTGAGGCAGAAGCCATCTGCTTTTTAAACGAAGAAGGAAATAAAATTCTGCCCTTCGCATCTATTTTGCAAGTAAAATCTCCTATAAAAGTTGTCATACCTAAATGTTTAGCTGCTAAAAATAAGAATTTTTTCCCACATTTTACCACTTTTATACAATTTTTCCCACTTTGTTAATAACTTTTTTCTTCTTTTATAAATATTGTACCTTATACTATTAGGTCACGAATGTATTTCATAAGTTTGATTTATATTGAAAAATACAGGTGAATAGTGACATCGGATTTGTAATCCGTGGTCTCACACAGTGGGTACACTTTTGGGAATTGAATAATTGGCATGCAGTTCAGGGTTGTAAGGTGTAATTTACCAAATACTGGTAATAAATTGACAAGTTAATTGAAGGCAGACTTTTGGTATTAAATTGGATCAAAGATCATTCGGGCGACTTAAATTATAGCTTTTGTAATCAATGACCAAACAAATTGCGTTAACTAAACATTAAAAATCCACTGTGTAATTAGAAATAAACTTAGTGTCTTCTGAGATATTGTACAATATTTTTAACACCTGTAGTTTATTTTATAAATAAGTTTTTGCTTTGGATGTTTGTCTTAGAAAATTATTAGTACTTTTGTTTTAAATAACAGTTATGGTACTATTAAAATAACAGACATATTTTAATTTGCTTTAACACATGAAATCAATAGTACTTACCGTATCATTGAGCCTGGGAGCACTTATATTATTTGCCCAGGAGAATATTATGAAAAAAGACAAGGATTCTGAGAAGGTGTCAGAATATCAGTATAGTGAATCGGGTTTTGAAAAAGGAAAACAATATGTTATTACCAGACATGATGGAGTTGAATATATTGGAGAGATATTGAATGATGACGGTCGCGAAATATTAATGGAAACCGAAACACTAGGAAAGATATATATTCCCAAATTTGAAATCAAAAGCATTATTGAAATAAAAGACAAAAAATCAATCATTTATAATGAGTATCAGCCTGCAGGCCCCTTTACAACCAGGTACTCATTCACAACAAACGCCCTTCCTATTAAAAAAGGTGAAAACTATGGTATGCTGAATCTTTACGGGCCAGAAACACATTTAGCCTTGACAAATAAACTGAATGTAGGTATTATGTCAACTTGGATTGCAAGTCCGTTAGTTTTAGCAATGAAATATTCTTTTAAAGCTAAGGAGTCAAAAGTTAACTTTTCTTTTGGAACTCTGCTTGGGTCAACAGGATATCTTAATAGCTTTAAAGGCTACGGAGGCATTCATTGGTTAAACATAACCATTGGTGATAGAAAAAACAATTTTACATTCTCAGGAGGTTATGCATATTTACAAACGGGCAATACTGAACCAGCTGAGGGGGTATATACTGAAGATGAATATGAAGCAGCAGAAGAGGAATCTTCAAGTTTACTAAAAATGAGTCATGGTCCAATTTTTTCTGTTGCCGGGATATTCAAAATCGGAGCAAAATCAAGTTTTGTATTCGACTCGATGATTGGATATTTTAACTTTGAAAAAATTTCTAAAGATGATGAATTCGATGAACAAACTGGGGATTATATT
>JAFGQQ010000345.1 GCA_016935595.1 Bacteroidales bacterium | reverse complement strand
TATTGGGAAGATGGGCTATATAAGCGAACTTATTTAAACCAATCGGCTAATAATAACCTGATGATACCTAATAATCAAACAATTGAAAAAATATACCGTGATATGAAAAAAGACGATGAAAGTGAGATTTTAAACTGTTCATCTTGTGGTTATGGATCATGTTATGAGATGGCAGTTGCAATATATAACGGGTTGAATAAAAAATCGAATTGCCATTATTACAAACATAAATCTATACTCGAAATGGCCGAAAATATTTCGACTACAGTTGATAAATTAAATACAAAATTGAACTCTATTCACGAAATGGTAAATATGTTTTATGTTTTAAATAAAGATTTTGAGACTTTGAATATGGCAATTTCTGAACAGAAAAATTATCTGGATGAATTTAATGTTATAGCCGATTCCATTCAAAATATTACCAGGCAAACAAATTTACTGGCATTAAACGCAGCTATTGAGGCCGCAAGGGCAGGACAGGCAGGAAAAGGTTTTGCCGTTGTTGCAGGGGAAGTAAGACGTTTGGCAGAAAATTCTACCGAAGAAGCCCAAAAAATAAAACCAAGCACAATTAATATACAGCAGCTATTTAATAAAATAATGGAGAAAGTTGTTAATGCTTCAGAAGAATTTGAAAAAGGAAGAAAAATGAGTGAAAAAGTTGCTAATGCTGTAAATGAAATTGTTGGTTCAACTGCAGAATTAAGGGAAAAATCAGATTTACTATCGAAGAGTTAGAATAATTCAGCAACACCTTCAATCTCAACAAGTAAATTATCCCTGCATATATCTGCTATAAGATAATTAATCTGTGCACCTTTGAATGATGTCTCGCATAGGCTTTGAACAACTTCGAGATGATCTGTGTTTTTAACATATACTCTAATTAATGAATATTTTACAGAAGTAAAATTATTTAATACTTTATTGGTTTTAAGATTTTGCTGCGAAATCAGGTTCTCAATATTTTCTATAGTTACTTTTGTTTGCGTCTCAATATCATTAATTCCTAAAGTGTTTTCGTTTTTTATTGAAGCTGTCCCGGATATAAAAATAATCCGGTTATATCGAGTAGATAAATATTTAGCCCTTTCGAATTTAGGCGAACTACGTAACGTTTTTTCATTAACAGGGTGACCTATCAGAACGTCTTGCGAGTATGCATAGGCATCTTTTTGCTGTGGATTTTTAATTGGCTGTACTTCTTCAGATTGAATAAATTTGTTGGCATAAAATTCCAGAATAATACCTCCTGTATTCATACCAATTCCTGTAGCTGCAGGATATCCGTTAGTAAAATTAACAGTTGAGTAATATTTAGCCCTGATATCATTAAGAGCCTGATATTTTTGAACCTCATAACCATTTACATTTTCAAATCCTGTAATATCTTCAACATAATTCCACTGCCTTACCACATGCGAAAAATTCATTGATTCTTTCATTAAAATTCTCGCCATTAAATCAAAAGCAGCTTCTGCCTGGGATGTCTTAGTCATTTTTATATAATCTTCGACAGCAATTCCACCGGCGAATATTTCTTTCTCCTTGTCAGGATCAACAATTGTATAAGTAATTCCGTCTAACTGTTTATATTGAATTTCAAGATCATGTTCTTTTGAAACAAATACCATCTCTACTGATACTTCACCTTTAACCGGAATTTGTCCGATTACACTCAAAGAAGGAGTGTTTTGCCCTAACAGGTTATAAATATTTTGAAAAATATTTCTTTTTTTCCCAAGATATTCTTCATTATTATTTGATCGTATAAAAAAAGTAATTAAAAGAATATCATTACGTTTTTTTATTTCATCTATCTCAGCTAAACATTCATTTAGTTGATTTTCAAATGATAAATCAGATTCTGGACATATATATTTACGCTTATAACCTTTTAGCATTTTAAATATTTTTTCACAAGTTTTGCAAAATAATCTTTTTAAACATAAAAATCATTTTTGAGGGGGCAAATTTAAAAATTCTTTTTATAACATTACTATTCAATATATTTTTAGTTGATATTTAAAAAAATATTACTTTAGTACCCCTAAATAAAACCATATAAAATATGAAGCAATTTAAATTTTATAACAATATTATAGGGTGGATGGTTTTTATCATTGCCTCAGTTGTATATTTGCTCACTATTGAACCTACAACCAGTTTATGGGATTGTGGGGAGTTTATAGCCTCTGCATTTAAACTTGAGGTTGGCCATCCTCCCGGTGCACCCTTTTTTATGATACTTGCACGTTTTTTCTCAATATTTACTTCCGATACTTCCCAGGTAGCTAAATTAATAAACTCAATGTCGGCGTTGGCGAGTTCTTTTACAATATTATTTTTATTTTGGACAATTACACATTTTGCCAGGAAACTCATTGTTAAAGATGAAAATTATTCTGTTTCGAATTTAATTGCCATATACGGCGCAGGCGTTGTTGGTGCCCTTGCTTATACCTTTTCAGATACTTTCTGGTTTTCGGCTGTTGAAGGTGAAGTATATGCTCTTTCTTCTTTATTTACTGCTGTTGTTTTTTGGGCAATTGTAAAATGGGAAAATGTAGCCGATGAAAAACATTCTTATCGCTGGTTAATATTAATTGCATACCTGATGGGTTTGTCTATTGGTGTCCATCTATTAAATTTACTTGCAATACCTGCTATTGTTTTTGTTATTTATTTTAAGAAATTCAAGATTAATATAAAAGGGTTTATTTATGCCACTTTAATTTCGGTAGTATTGCTAGGTGTAATAATGTATGGTATTATTCCCGGCATTGTTGAAGTGATTTCGTGGTTTGAACTTTTATTTGTAAATTCTTTCGGAATGCCATATAAATCGGGTTTTCTGGTATATGCTGTTTTAATTATTGCATCGATAAGCGGCAGTATATATTTTACCCACAAAAAGGCCGATAAACTTATTCTGGCTATATTTTTTACTTTAACGATAATTCTTTTCGGCATACCCTTTTTATTAAATAATATAGTAATAGGCATATTACTGGCTGTTGGTATTTTTGTTTTTGTTTATTTAGTTGAAAAAAGAGAAGTTATTTTAAATACAATTATAATAGGATTAACCGTAATATTGATTGGATATTCTTCATTTGCCATAATTGTAATACGTTCAATGGCAAATCCGCCAATGGATGAAAATAATCCGGAAAATGTTTTTTCACTTTTATCTTATTTAAACCGTGAACAATATGGCGACCGGCCATTAGTTTATGGCCAATACTATGATGCACCGGTTATTGGAACTAAAGAAACTTCGCCGGTATACATTCAAAAAGGCGGGAAATATGTAATTGCAACACATAAACTTGAATATGAGTATGATAAACGTTTCACTACTTTATTTCCCAGGATGTGGAGTTCCCAAACTGAACATGTTAATGCGTATAAAGAATGGGGTAAAATTAAAGGTAAAAAAGTAAGGGTAGCAGGAAATGACGGCAATCCTTCCACAAAAATTGTCCCGACATTTGGTGAAAACCTCAGGTTTTTCTTTTCATATCAGATTGGTTATATGTATTTAAGGTATTTTATGTGGAATTTTGCCGGAAAACAAAATGATACACAAGGCCATGGCGAAGTAGTTAAAGGTAACTGGCTTTCGGGTGTAAAATTTATTGACGAACTAAGGCTCGGTACTCAGGAAAACCTACCCGGGTACCTGAAAAATGATAAATCAAGAAATGTTTATTATTTTCTGCCATTAATTTTAGGCTTGATAGGGCTTTTGTTTCATTATTATAAAGACTCAAAAGACTTTTTTATTGTATTGCTTTTATTTATTTTAACCGGACTTGCTATTGTAGTTTATCTTAACCAAACACCTTATCAGCCCAGGGAAAGGGATTATGCCTATGCGGGTTCTTTTTATGCTTTTGCTATATGGATTGGGCTTGGGGTAGTTGCTATATTCGACTGGATGGCCAAAAAGATACCAGGAAGCATAAGTGCTATTTTAGCAACTCTAATTAGTTTTTTTCTTGTGCCTGGTTTATTGGCAAATGAAAACTGGAATGACCATGACCGGTCGGGCAGGTATACTGCAAGGGATTTTGCTTATAATTACCTCAATTCGTGTGCACCTAATGCCATTTTATTTACAAATGGCGATAACGATACTTTTCCTTTATGGTATGCCCAGGAGGTTGAAGGAATACGGACCGATGTAAGAATTGTAAATTTAAGTTTGTTTAATACTGATTGGTATACCGATCAAATGAGAAGAAAAGCTTACGATTCTGATCCTATACCCGGTATTCTTCCCAAAGAAAAATATGTACAGGGAACAAATGACATTATTTTTTACAACGAAATAATTAATAAACATGTTGACCTGAAAGATATTATTAACTGGGTAAACAGCGATGACCCGCGTACTAAGGTAAGGACTAACAATGATGAAATGGTTGATTTTATCCCTACTTCCATGTTCCGCTTACCGGTTGATAAAGAAGAGGTAGTAAATAACGGCACAGTTAAACCTGAAAATTCCGGATTGATATTACCGGCAATAGAATGGCAATATAAAAGAAGGTATCTTGAGAAGAAGTCGCTTTTAATGCTTGATATTCTTGCTTTTAACGATTGGCAGAGGCCAATATACCATGTGTCTTCAGGAACAAACATTACAATGGGGCTCGATAATTATTTGCAATTGGAAGGTTTTGCATACCGTTTGGTGCCGATATATACTAAATCAACAAATTTCCTTGAAGTCGGACGTATTGATACAGATATTCTTTATGATAATTTAATGAATAATTTCAGATGGGGAAGGATGAATGAACCCGATGTATTTATCGATTTTTATAATAAGCGCACAGCTACTGTTATAAGAATAAGGAATTTATTTTCGCGTTTGGCCGGGCAGCTTACTATGGAAGGAAAAAAAGATTCAGCTGTTTTAGTTCTCGACCGGGTTGTTGAGTTAATGCCTGACAGGCAATTCCCTTATGATTTTTATGTAATTGATATTATTCGAGAATATTATAATGCCGGTGCGAATGATAAAGGAAAAGTTTTATTAAATGATTTCTTTTTTGTAATGGAAGAAAATGTAAATTATTATTTGTCACTGAAATCAAAATACAGGAATTCGGTTGATTATGATACACGGCTTTCATTGCAATTAATGCAGGAATGTATTGGAATTGCCCAGGGCAGCAAAGACAACGAATTATTTGAAAACCTCCAGAATCGTTTCAGGGGTGTATATGAAAGATATTCGATTAACCAATAAACATAAAGGATTAATTTACAATAAAATATATTACAGCTATATTATATAACAGTATTGTTGAATTGTTTTATTAAATAAAAATTTGTAATTATGCCGTTCTTATTTTAATAACTATTTAAATGACACAAATACAGAAATTAACTTTCCGCGAAAAAGCAGGATATGGTTTTGGGGATTTAGCATCAGTTTTATACTGGCAAACTTTTATGCTTTATTTCACCTATTTTTATACCGATGTTTTTTTATTGCCTGCATCAGTTGCTGCTACAATGTTTTTGGTTAGCCGTATATGGGACGGGGTAAATGACCCGCTTATGGGCATAATTGCCGACCGCACTTCAACCAGGTGGGGAAAATTCAGGCCATATTTATTATGGTTGTGTGTCCCTTTTGCTATAGCAGGGGTTTTAGTGTTTACTACACCTGATTTTAACTTAGCGGGTAAAACAATTTGGGCATATGCAACATTCATTATTATTATGATGTTATATACGGCAATAAATATTCCTTATACCTCTTTGCTTGGAGTTATTTCACCAGATTCTAATGAACGCACATCTGTTTCTTCAATAAAGTTTATTTTTGCTTTTGCTGCAGGGATAATAGTGTCTGCCACTTTATTGCCAATGGTGCAATTTCTTGGTAAAGGAAATGACCCTAAAGGGTGGCAGTTATCTTTTATAGTCTATGGTATTGCTGCAATAATTTTCTTTTTAATAGCTTTTAAAAGTACAAGAGAAAGGGTTTTGCCGCCAAAATCACAAAAAACATCGGTAAAGAAAGACCTTTTTAACCTTATAACAAATAAACCCTGGCTTATTCTTTTAGCCACAACAATTACTTTTATTCTTTTTGTGGCTGTAAGAAGTAGTGTTACCGTTCATTATTTTAAATATGTAATTGGAAGCCAGGAACTTAAATTACCATTTTTAGGAACTGCCACATACGATTTTAATGCCCTGGTTTCGGCATATAATACTGTTGGACAAATATCTTCACTTATCGGTGCCTTATTGGTTTCCTTATTTGCAAAATTAATAGGTAAGAAAAAAGCATTTGTAACTTTATTTATTATTGCAATATTCAGTACAGGGATTCTTTACTTTTTAACCGCTGAAAATTTGGGATTGATATTTTTCTTTCAGATTACGGGTTCTATTACTGGCGGACCTTTAAGCGTATTAATATGGGCTATGTATGCCGATACAGCCGATTATGGGGAATGGAAAAACGGAATTCGTTCAACCGGCCTTATATTTTCCGCATCAACAATGTCGCAAAAATTTGGCTGGGCATTTGGCGCATTTGTAGCTTTAAATTTAATGGCCCAGCTAGGTTTCCAGCCAAACGAAGCCCAGTCATCAGAAAGTTTAAGGGGTTTATTATTACTATTCAGTCTAATACCTGCAGGAATGGGGGTTATTTCAACTATAATATTAATTTTTTATCCATTAAATGATAAACGGGTATTTAAAATTGAAGAAGAATTAATTGAACGAAGAAAAAAATCTGGAGATGAAGTTGCCGAATAACATCAATTAAAATATAGTGAAAGACTGTCAGGGTGATCGTGGCAGTCTTTTTAATTTTTAAAAACTCACAATTATGCAATACGGATATTTTGACGATCAAAAGAAAGAATATGTAATTACCAATCCGCAAACGCCCGAATCTTGGAGTAATTATCTCGGTTCAACTGAATATGGGGCAATTATAACCAATAATGCGGGAGGGTACAGTTTTTATAAATCGGCTGCGCAAGGCCGTTTTATGCGTTTTAAAACTAATGCCATACCAATGGACCAGCCTGGAAGGTATATTTACCTTCGCGATCAGGATTCTGGCGATTACTGGTCTGGTTCATGGCAACCAGTCGGAAAACCATTAGGCCAGTTTAAAAGTATTTGCAGGCATGGGGCTTCTTATACAGTAATTGAATCTGAGTATTCAAATATAAAATCAGAAACTACATATTTTGTACCGCTTGGGAATACTTTTGAATGCTGGCTTGGCAAAATAATGAATAATGGTTCAAAAACAAGAAATCTGCGCCTGTTTACTTATCTTGAATATGCCAGCAACTGGCATTTATGGATGGATATGGTTAACCTTCAATATACCCAATATATTCTTACTATGGATGTTGTTGATGGCATTATTGACCAGGGAACGAACATATATTTACCTGCCCAGCCTGATAACTTTGAAGAAGGCGGACAGGCACGCCATACATTTTTTGGGTTGGCCGGACAAAATATCTCCGGATTCGATACCGACCGTAAAAAATTTATCGGGGCACATCGTTCGTATGCAAATCCTGTTGTTGTTCAAAACGGAAAATGCTCTGACTCCATAGCTGTCGGGGACAATGGTTGTGCAACTTTACAATTTGATGTTGAGCTGATGCCTGGCGAAAGTAAAGAATTTGTTGTTGTTATGGGCATTGGAAGAGCAGAAAAAGAAGGAAAAGAAGCCGTGAAGCTTTGTAGTAATATTTCAACTGTAAAAGCAGAACTTGAAAAGCTAAAAAGTTTTTGGCATAAACGTATTGAAGGCATGGAAGTTGAAACTCCCGACCCGGAATTAAACAGTATGCTTAACATGTGGAATCCCTATAATTGTTTGATAACATTTGCATGGTCAAGGGCTGCAAGCCTTGTTTATGCCGGCGAACGCGATGGACTTGGTTACAGGGACACTGTTCAGGATTTATTAGGCGTATTACATACTATTCCTGATGAAGCAGGAAAAAGACTTGAGTTGATGCTTACAGGTCAGGTTTCTACAGGAGGGGCAATGCCTGTTGTAAAACCTTTTTCGCATCACCCCGGAAAGGAAAAAAGGCCGGAGGAAAATGAATATAGATCCGACGACTGTATGTGGCTATTTAATACAGTGCCTGCTTATGTAAAAGAAACCGGAAATATCGATTTTTTTAACAAAAAACTTCCTTATGCCGATAAAGGCAAAGATACAGTTCTTGGACATTTGCGAAAGGCTATAGAATTTAACCTTGAACGAAGCGGCGTTCACGGACTGCCTTGTGGTTTGGCTGCCGACTGGAATGATTGCCTGGTGTTGGGACAAAAAGGGGAAACTGTATTTGTTGCTTTTCAATTAAGGTATGCATTACAAACATATATTGAGATTTGTGAATTATTAAATAAAACCGGAGAGATTGCTTGGGCAAAAAAGCATATTGAAACACTTGACAGTAATATTAACAAGCACGCATGGGACGGTGAATGGTATTTGCGGGCCTATAAAGATGATGGTTTAAAATACGGATCAAAAAATGATAAAGAAGGTTCCTTATGGCTCAATCCTCAATCATGGTCGGTTTTTAGCGGGCATGCCTCCCCTGAAAAAGCAAAATTGGCTATGAAAGCAGTGTATGAAAAACTGGCTACCGATTTTGGAGTTGTTATTTGCGACCCGCCTTATAAAGAAGCCGACCTTAATGTAATAAAAGCACCACTATTTAACGAAAGCATGAAAGAAAACGGGGCTGTTTTTTGTCATACCCAGGGATGGGCTATTATCGCGGAAACCCTTCTTGGGCATGGAAATAAAGCTTATCAATATTTTAAGGCATTTTTACCTGCTGCATACAATTCAAAAGCAGATATACGCGAAATAGAACCATATGTGTATTGCCAGTCAACTCATGGAAAATACAGCCCAAGAAAAGGGGCTTCACGCCTTTCATGGCTTAGCGGGGCTGCCACCTGGGCATATTATTCGGTAAGCCAATATATTCTTGGAATTCAACCACAATACCATGGAATTAAGATAGACCCATGTATTCCATCTGACTGGAAAGAAATAAAAATTACACGGAAATTCCGGAACAAATTGCTTAATTTAAAAATCGAAAACAAAAACGGTATAGAAAAAGGTGTTGAAAAGAT